>JAFACP010000328.1 GCA_023425455.1 Pseudomonadota bacterium
TGTGTCATATGGATATCCCCGGTCTGGACGCTGTTATGAATATCTCCGCAACAATTCTGCTCGCTTTTGGCATGTCCATGGATGCATTTGCTGCCTCCATCGGTAAAGGCGCCACGCTCCACAAACCCAAATTTTCCGAAGCCCTGCGCACTGGCCTGATCTTTGGCGCCATCGAAACGCTGACACCGCTGATTGGCTGGGGGTTAGGCATGCTGGCCAGCCAGTTCGTGCTGGAGTGGAACCACTGGATTGCCTTCGTGCTGCTGGTCTTTCTCGGCGGGCGTATGGTTATCGAAGGTTTTCGCGGCAACAGCGATGAAGAAGAAGCGCCTCAGCACCGTCACGGTTTCTGGCTGCTGGTGACCACGGCGATCGCCACCAGCCTCGATGCGATGGCTGTTGGCGTCGGTCTGGCTTTCCTGCAGGTAAATATTATCGCCACGGCGCTGGCAATTGGTTGCGCGACGCTGATTATGTCTACCCTCGGCATGATGGTGGGCCGCTATATCGGCCCGCTGCTGGGGAAACGAGCCGAAATTCTCGGCGGGATCGCCTTAATCGGTATTGGCGCGCAGATCCTCTGGTCCCACTTCGCGGGCTAATGCTCACGCTGCCAGCAGTGGATGCTGAAATCCGTCTGGCAGCGAAATACCTCCTGCTGTGCCAGGGCCTGCCACACGTCGGCCTTCGCGCGCCAGGCAAACGGGGTCATCTGCAGCAGTGCGACGGCCTCATCCCCTGTCAGCGCCATCTCGTACGCCACGGACTGTTCCTGCTGCAGGGTAAACCCCGCCAGCTGCTCTGAATGCGGGGCATGCAGACGCACCTCATCGTAGATAAGCCCTTTCAGCTCCATCAGGTGCCGTGGCCCGGGCGTGACGGTAACAACCCAGCCACCGGGCTTCACGACACGCGCCAGCTCCTCTGCTTTGCAGGGGGCATAAATACGGACTACCGCATCCATACTCGCATCCTCAAACGGCAGCCGGTGGCTGGATGCAACGCAATACGTCACCTCTGAGTAACGTTTCGCCGCCGCGCGAATGGCCACTTTCGACACATCCAGACCAAAGGTTTCCGCGCCCTTCTGCTGCGCCACACCGGCAAACGCCGAGGTGTAGTACCCTTCACCGCAGCCGATATCCAGCACCGCCGACGCCTTGTCTGCGAGCGTCTCCTGTATTATCTGCGCAACCGTATCCCTGAGCGGCTGGTAGTGTCCGGCATCGAGAAATGCGCGCCGGGCCTGCATCATCTCCGCGCTGTCGCCCGGGTCGCGGGAGCGTTTGTGCTGTACCGGCAGCAGATTGACATAGCCCTCTTTCGCCACATCAAACTGGTGTCCCTGCGGACAGATAACACTTTTCTCCGTGCGCGTCAGGCGCGCGTGGCAAAGGGGGCAACTGAATGACATGCTAACTCCGGGCGAAAATCAAAGGGCGAAGTTTACCGCTATTCGCCAGGGTTATAAACGCCCGGTTTAGCGCATGACGATAAGGTGTTCAGAATCGGGCGCTAAACCATCCGGCTTCACGTTTTCCAGACGCAGGACGTTGCCCATAATTTCGCTAAAGACCGGTGCAGAGACGGCACCGCCGTAGTAATCCCCGTTTTGCGGGTCGTTAATCACCACCACCAGCGCAAAACGCGGCTGGCTGGCTGGCGCCACGCCGGCGGTATAAGCGATATATTTATCAACATATTTACCGTCGTCACCGATTTTTTTCGCCGTGCCGGTTTTCACCGCCACGCGATAATCACGAACCGCCGCCTTCACCCCGCCGCCACCGGGCAGCGCCACGCTTTCCATCATATGCTCCACCTCACGGGCGATCGCTTCCGACATCACCCGATGGCCAATCACCGGCGGATCAATGCGGGTGATCGATAAGGGCCGTTCCAGCCCGTAGCTGCCAATCGTGGCGTAGGCATGTGCCAGCTGCAGCGGGGTGACCATCAGACCATAGCCGAAGGCGAAGGTTGCGCGATCGAGCTGGCTCCAGAATTTACGCTGTGGCAGCAGGCCCGAACTTTCACCGGTTAACCCCAGCCCGGTATTGGTCCCAAAACCAAAGTGTTTGTAGGTATCAAGCAGGCGCTGAATCGGCATCGCCAGCGACAGGCGAGAGACGCCCGTATCGCTCGATTTTTGCAGGATCCCGGTCATCGTCAGCTCCGGATAGTAGCCTACGTCGCGAATGCGATGCCCATCCAGCGTATAGGGATGGGTGTCGATGACGCTGTCCGGCTGCACAATCCCCTGCTGCAGGGCGGTCATGATCACCAACGGTTTGACGGTAGAACCCGGCTCAAAGGTGTCGCTGATGGCCCGGTTGCGGAAATCATTGAGCGTGGCACCATCGCGGTTATTGGGGTTAAAGTCAGGGAAACTCGCCATGGCGAGAATTTCGCCGGTTTGAATATTAATCAGCACCGACGCCCCCGACTCCGCCTTATTCCAGACGACGGCGTTATCCAGCGCATCTTCAGTAATGGTCTGCAGGCGCTCATCGATACTCAGCTGGATATTGTGCGCCGGGACTGGCGCCACTTCGGTCAGATTTTCGATCACGTGGCCGTAGCGGTCTTCCCTCACCTGCCTGACGCCATTCTTTCCCGTCAGCTGGGCGTTAAAGCTTTTTTCGACACCCTCAATACCCTTGCCGTCGATATTGGTAAACCCAATCAGATTCGCAGCAACATGCCCTGCCGGGTAAAACCGGCGGGACTCGTCGCGCAGGTTAATACCGGGCAGGTTGAGTTTGTCTATCCACTGCGCCTGCGAAGGATCAACCTGGCGTGCCAGATAGATAAACCGGCCCTGCGGATTACTGTTTATCCGGGACGCCAGCGTAGCCAGCGACAGATGCAGAGCACTCGCCAGCGCCTGCCAGCGCTCATCGTAGCCGACGCCCCCTTTCTCGAGCACGGTCTTCGGGTCAGCCCATACGGCCCTGACCGGAACGCTCACCGCCAGCGGGCGGTTCTCACGATCGACAATCATGCCTCTCGGCGCATCAATCGCGACTTCGCGCAGAGAGCGCATATCTTCCTGCCTGACCAGATTGTCGGGCTTAATGATTTGCAGCCAGGCGACACGTCCCAGCAGGAAAACCAGGCTACATGAAATGGCAAGACACAGCAGGGCAAAACGGGCCGGGGTGAAGTTTCCGGTGGTCAGTAGCGTTTTCTTTTTCACCTTAACTCCAGGGCAGTGAAACAACGCCATGATTTAACGGGAAAAAGCGCAAACGATGGGAGAAAACAATGCTAATAACTTCGTAGCTTTGCAACAAGTTACTAACAGCGGCGTCAGTGGACATATTTTGCAAAACAAGGTTATAAAAAAGCCCCGCAGTCGCGAGGCTTTATGTCTGAGGTGAAGCGCAAACGCACTTCTGTCAGCAGTGGTTCGATCAGATAGCAGTTACGTTAACTGCAGCTGGGCCTTTCTGGCCGTCCTGAATTTCGAACTCAACGTTCTGGCCTTCAGCCAGAGTTTTGAAGCCGTTACCCTGGATTGCAGAGAAGTGTACGAACACATCTTTGCTGCCGTCAGCAGGAGTAATGAAACCAAAACCTTTAGACTCGTTGAACCACTTAACTTGACCTTTAATCTTTGCCATTTGCAAAATTCCTTAGAGTGTTTTCTTAGCCCGCGGGCATTGACTTAGATAAAACTGAGACATTACTGCTTGAGGCACTAATATAAGGTTCGGCAGAGAAGCGGTATTCAACGACAACGTGTTTACTCAGGACTTCTTTACTGAAAATGCCACACATAAACAGAACTGTACCTCGTTTGACCCAAAACGTGTTATCACATACAACGTTTAATATGGCAAGCCATTTTTAAACATGTCTCGATCAGCCGCACAAATTCGCGCATTGCCCTGTCGCATTCTGCACAATTATGCCTGATGCGTCTGGACAACATTACCCGCTTATACGGCCCTGCGCTGCAGTCGCAACCGCTGTAATCAAAGACTTTTTTACCATAGCTCAATCACTTCAGCGCGTCCAGCGCCAGGAGCAGTTTCCTGAAGATGTTGAATAGCATAGAACATATTGTGCAAACTTATGCCGAAATCATCGCAATACACTTTCAATGTTACAAACAAAATATGCGCTGAAGCAGATCGGGATATCTGTATTAAAATTCACCGCTTAATAAATATTGTTTTGCACCAAAATAATGAAATTTTTATGACCCTGCCTCATAAGAAGGCAAGCAAAACGTTTCGATAAAAATAAAACTCCGGGCCTGCGATCCTGATAAAGAATATATGCAACAAATCCTGCGACATTATATGGGTAAATATTCGCCGATTTTCAGTATCCTGAAGGTATCATTAACCGGCGCTACATTGTTAAGTGCCTGAGTGAGCGCGTGGACTGGCTCATCCAGCGATTCGTCTCCCAGCTCAAAGACCCCCCAGTGGACCGGAAATGCCAGCGGCATGCCTAGCTGTTGCCACAGCGTGACGGCGCTACGCGGGTCCATATGGTGGATAGCCATGAACCATTCTGGTGCACAGGCACCGATCGGTATCGCGGCAACATCAATCCTGCCCAGCCGTTGCGCAATCGTCAGCAGCTCCGGCGTGTATCCTGTGTCTCCGCTAAACCAGAAGCGTTTGCGGCGCCCTTCAAACACCCAACCGCACCACAGAGAGCGGTTTCGGTTCCACGGTGTACGCATACTCCAGTGCTGAGCAGGTACCGCAGTAAAGGTGATCCCCTGCAAGGTGAAGCTTTGCCACCAGTCGAGTTCAACGATGTTTTTTGCACCACGACGACGACACCACGCCCCCAGGCCAAGCGGCACAAAAAGTGTGATCTCCGGAAAACGACGCACGATCTTGCGCAGCGTCGTCGAATCAAGATGATCGTAGTGATTATGTGAGATGGCCAGCGCATCAATATGCGGAAGCGACCCGACGGAGATAACAGCAGGTGTTTTACGTGCTGGCCCGAGGAATGGCAGCGGAGAGGCGCGGGTCGAAAAAACAGGATCGGTAAGGACAGTGCATCCATCCATCTGCAGGAGCAGGCTGGCATGCCCCAGCCACCAGACACCGTCCGCCTGCGACTGATTGAGTTCAACAGGCTGACACCACTGACGGATAAAGTGCTGATAGCCCTGCTGTGGGGGTTTCGGTAAACCGGCGGCCTTGCGCTCCTTACGCCAGCGTTGAACGTCGCCTGGCTGATGCCCGACAGCGGCGGTATTACGAAAACCGTCCGGCGTGTGGTGCCTGAGGGAGGGGTTATACCACGGATTTTTCCAGGCCACTGCCACCTCCCACAATCGGTCGTTTAGCGTTCGGCCACCAGCCGAATGAAGTCGTCCTGGTCATCACGGTTTTCCGTCACCGCTTCTGCCGGAACGTCTTTCTCTTCAGGCTCGTTTGCTTCGCACAGACGACGCAGCAACGCATTCTGACGCTTTTGCTGATCAAGCATCGCTTCCAGCAGTTCAATCTGTTCGTTTGTACGGGAGCTGGCACGGTTGACGAAGAACCAGACACCTAACCCGACAAGTAAAACAACCAACGATATCAACAGGGATGCCAGATTCAGCAGGCCTGAGTTCAGTAACTCACCCATTTCACCACCTCAATAAAAACCACTATTTTACCACCGGTGCGAAGGAAGGAAATCACCTTAAGAAAAAATGCGTTTTACCACGGGATAAACTTATTGATTGTGCAAATGCCGCTAAAGAACTGTACATCCTGATCGCACATAACATTGATCGTCTGGGTCCACAGCACCACACACGCAATCAACACGATAACCAGAATTACCCAGTGTATTTTTTTCACTCCACACTCCGTCTTAAGCTCAGATGTGTCCAGGTTATCACGCCTATCTTAAACCGGGGCTAACTGTAATACCAACAGGCAGGTTTTAGGAATCATGTACTTGTTTAGCAGAGTAAACAGTTTACCCTTATTTGCATGACAACAAAGAAAAAGAGGCGAGGATGCGATTGATAATTCGTGCCATTATCTTACTGGCGCTGGTCTGGATTGGGCTATTACTCAGCGGCTATGGCGTGCTGGTAGGAAGCAATGAAAATGCCGCCGGGCTTGGGATCCAGTGTAAGTATTTGACCGCACAAGGGGTCAGTACGGCGCAATATCTGCACTCTGACAGCGGCGTCATCGGGTTAAGCCAGTGTCCGTTGCTGCGCAAAATGGCTGTCGTTATTGATAACGGCTAGTGGTGACAAAAAACGCCGCACACAGTGCGGCGTTTTTCATTTGCTGCAGTATCAGAACGGATAATCGTTGTAACCCATCTGCTCAGAGATTTTACGCGCGGCAGTATGCAGAATCGCCACATACTCGTGCAGACGCTCTTCCGAGAAACGCAGCGTCGGGAAAGAGATACTCAGCCCGGCGATCACCACGCCAAAACGGTCAAACACCGGTACGCCAATGCAGCGCAAGCCCTCTTCCTGCTCTTCGTTGTCTTCGCCGTACCCCTGCTCGCGAACGCTATCCAGAACGCTTAACAGCTCGTCCGTGCTGGTGATCGTGCGCTCAGTGCTACGCTTATACTCAACCCCTTCGAGGATCTGCTTCACCTCTTCGCGGTCGCGCCAGGCCAGCAGCACTTTACCGATGGCGGTACTGTAGAGCGGATTACGACGTCCAATGCGCGAGTACATACGCAGGTTATACATTGAGTCGATCTTGTGAATGTAAACGATGCTGTCTTCATCCAGCGCGCCGAGGTGGACAGTCTCTTTCGTCAGACGCGAGAGTTCGCGCATCTGAATATCTGCACTGCGAATGAGATCGACGTTTTGTAACGCACGGGCACCCAATTCGAACAGTTTCAGCGTCAGCGAGTATTTTTCCGACTCCCCTTCCTGTGCGACGTAGCCCAAAGACTTCATGGTTTGCAAAAAGCGATAAACGGTGCTTTTCGACATCATCACACGCTGCGACAACTCTGTGATACCAATTTCACGCTCTTCTCCGAGCGCCTGTAAGATGCCAAATACCTTCAGCACGGAAGAAACAGAATCTGGCTGCTTATCCAAATCTGCGATTGCCATTTATCACCTCATAGAGAGTGTTTTATAAAAATCAGAACCGGTTTTTATTATAAATTCCCCGCATGCTGCCTGCAATCCATCCGCGCTTACTTCGTTACAAATCTGCGACATAAAACAGAATTAACAGTGCTAAAATAGTTACTCTGAAAATAATTTCACATTGAGCCTTTCTTCTCCATGGAAAAAAATCCCTCTGATGGACTTCCTCTGCCACAGCGCTATGGCGCAATAGCCACGATTATCCTCGGTATTTCAATGGCCGTGCTCGACGGCGCCATTGCGAATGTCGCGCTACCGACCATTGCCAGCGATCTGCATGCCTCTCCTGCAAGCTCGATCTGGATAGTCAACGCCTATCAAATCGCGATCGTCGTATCGCTGCTTTCGCTCTCTTTTCTTGGCGATATGTTTGGCTACCGCCGGGTTTACCAGTGCGGGCTGGTGGTGTTCACCATCACATCGCTGCTTTGCGCGCTTTCCGACTCACTGCACACCTTAACGCTCGCGAGGATCGCACAGGGTTTTGGCGGCGCGGCGTTGATGAGCGTCAATACCGCGCTGATACGACTGATTTATCCGCAGCGCCATTTAGGGCGAGGAATGGGGATTAACTCGTTTATCGTAGCCGTCTCATCAGCCGCCGGTCCAACCATTGCCGCCGCTATCCTCTCCGTGGCCTCGTGGCAATGGCTGTTCGCCATCAACGTACCGCTCGGGATAGTGGCCCTCTTTTTTGCTCTGCGCTTTCTTCCGGCAAACGGTGCCAAAAACACCCTGCCCCGCTTTGATCTGGCAAGCGCGATAATGAACGCGCTGACGTTCGGGTTGCTCATCACCGCCCTGAGCGGCTTTGCTCAGGGACAATCGCTGACGCTGATTGCATCAGAGATCGTCGCGATGCTTATCGTCGGCGTCTTCTTCGTTCGCCGTCAGCTGGCACTCCCCGTTCCGTTGTTGCCTGTTGATTTACTGCGCATTCCGCTGTTTTCGCTCTCCATCTGCACATCAATATGTTCATTTTGCGCGCAAATGCTGGCAATGGTCTCCCTGCCCTTCTTTTTACAGAGCGTGGTCGGACGTTCAGAGGTGGAAACGGGTCTGCTGCTGACGCCATGGCCGCTGGCAACCATGGTAATGGCGCCGCTTGCAGGCTATTTGATCGAACGGGTACATGCCGGGCTTTTAGGCGCCCTGGGGCTGCTGGTTATGGCCTCAGGATTGTTTGCGCTTGCCATGCTTCCCGCTTCACCGGCGGATCTGGATATCATCTGGCGCATGATCCTGTGCGGTGCCGGCTTTGGCCTGTTTCAGTCGCCGAATAACCATACCATCATTACTGCCGCACCACGACATCGCAGCGGCGGAGCCAGTGGCATGCTGGGCACAGCGCGCTTGCTCGGCCAGAGTACCGGGGCTGCGCTGGTCGCATTAATGTTTAATCTTGCAGGTCACAACGGCGCGCATATTTCCCTGCTCACTGCGGGCATACTCGCGACACTTGCCGCGGTCATCAGCGGACTGCGGGTCACTCAGCCCGGAACGCAGGCGTAAAAAAAACCGGGCGGAGGTCACCTCCTGCCCGGTGTGATATCAACCTGCTGGCGTTACTTCAGATATTCTCCGCTGCGTAACGCTTCAATACGCTTATCGAGCGGCGGGTGTGTCATGAACAGTTCGCTGAGAGACTTCGATTTACCATTGATACAAAACGCCATCATGCTGGTCGCTTCCTGCGGCTCGTAGCTGGTTTTCAGGCGCTGAAGTGCAGCAATCATCTTCTCGCGGCCAACCAGTTTCGCCGAACCCGCATCCGCGTGGAATTCACGGTGACGTGAGAACCACATGG
>JAFACP010000330.1 GCA_023425455.1 Pseudomonadota bacterium
CAGGGGACCTCACAATCCCGTCATCGCCTGATGCGCCGTCGCTCACATGACGAGCAGCGAAGCTGGCGTTACCTCGATATTATTAACCGAATGATCGACAGGCCCGGCGGGCGCACGCACCGGGTCATTCTGCTGGGGTTGTTCTCTACGCTGCTGCAGGCAAAAGGGACCGTCCGCCTGGATCGGGACGCGCGTCCGCTGCTGCTGGTGGAAGATCCCGAAACGCGCCTGCATCCGATCATGCTGTCGGTGGCCTGGCATCTGTTGAATCTGCTGCCGCTGCAGCGTATTACGACCACCAATTCCGGTGAACTGCTGTCGCTGACGCCGGTGGAGTATGTGTGTCGTCTGGTGCGCGAATCCTCGCGCGTGTCGGCCTACCGGCTCGGTCCGGGTGGCTTAAATGCTGAAGACGGCCGGCGGATTGCGTTTCATATTCGCTTTAATCGCGCATCGTCGCTGTTTGCGCGCTGCTGGCTGTTGGTGGAAGGCGAAACGGAAACCTGGGTCATCAACGAGCTGGCCAGCCAGTGCGGCCACCATTTTGATGCGGAAGGGATAAAGGTCATTGAATTTGCCCAGTCCGGCTTACGGCCGTTGATCAAATTTGCCCGTCGGATGGGAATCGAATGGCACGTGCTGGTGGATGGCGATGAAGCCGGCAAAAAGTATGCAGCGACCGTGCGGGGTCTGCTGAATAACGACAGAGACGAAGAGCGCGATCGCCTCACCATGCTGCCCGCCATGGACATGGAGCATTTCATGTATCGTCAGGGGTTTGATGACGTGTTTCACCGCGTCGCGATGGTGCCGGTTGATGTGCCGATGAATATGCGCAGGGTGATCGCCAAAGCGATTCACCGCTCTTCCAAACCCGATCTGGCGATTGAAGTGGCAACAGAAGCGGCAAAACGCGGGGTGGAATCGGTGCCGACGTTGTTACGCAAAATGTTCTCCCGCGTGCTCTGGCTGGCGCGCGGGAGAGCTGATTAACAGCGTGTCGCCGCGATGGCTTGCGCCGTCAGGCTATCCAGCAGCTCATAGCGGCGACGGTATTCGGAGCGCTTCTTGCTCGCAATCTCTTCCATGGGTTTACGCGCCATGGTGAGGGGCAAAAGAACGTTGCCGCTCGCCTGTTTCTGACCGCCGATGGAGAGCCAGAAGCTGTCGTAATCGGCCAGCAGTTTTCCCTCTTTTTTCTTGCGGTAACGCCAGCTGCGGTAGATATGGGTGGCGTTACTGACGGCGATGATTTGCCCGACCGGGAACGCCGCGCCCAGCGTCATTGCCGTCTCAACCAGCAGACGCTTCGGAAACAGGCCGTGGCAGGCTTTGGTGGCCCCCTGGATAAGCTCATGCGGCACATGCGCTTTCGCCCCCTGAAGCCCACCGATAAAGAGGGTGGGTTTCCCCGCAAACTGACACAGGGTAAAGGTCATTTCGGCCAGTACCGTGTTCTGGTGGTCGCAAAAGGCCAGCGTCGCTTCACCTTCCTTATCAAGAAATGCGTCGGCGCACAGACGAACGCGATAGGATTGTTCATCTTTGCCGGTCAGGGTCAACAGTGTGATCCCCTGTTTTGACAGATAACCGTTCAGCAGCGTCGCCGGGAGCCGCTCGCTCATCATCTGATAATGATAGTTAAGTGACGTCAGCGCCTGCTGGCGGCGCATGTCGACGGTCAGCCACGGACGATGCAGCCGGCAGGGAAGCCCGGGCTGGACCTGCAGGATTTGCATCAATCGAGGCTGTTTCGCCAGAGAGGTAAGCAGACGCGCGGTACTGACCGGCGCTGCCAGTGAACGCAGTATGAACTTACGTCGGTAGGCCGGGTTTTGCCACGCCAGCCCTGGCGTGAGTGCCCCTGATGCCAGGCGCTTAAACAGTTGCCAGCCTGATTTAGGCTGCGGCAGATGAGAATAGGGTGTATCGATGATGGAAGACATGAAAGATCCCGGCTCCTTGTGCTGGAGGCCCATTTCAGCAGGCGCTTTGTCAACATCCTGTAAACAAGTTACGGCTATTCCGAAAATCAGTGTTTCGTTGAGGCGTTGTTTAGTTAGAATCAACCGTTATGGTTGCCAGAATACTTATTTGGAATATTTATGAATCTCAAGGGAAAACGCAGAAAGCTGTTTCTGCTGCTGGCGGGGGTGGTGTTAGCGGGCGGATTCTGGCTGTGGCAGGTGCTGAATGCTCCGGAGCCTCAGTATCAGACGCTGATTGTTCGCCCCGGCGAACTCCAGCAAAACGTCCTGGCGACAGGTAAACTGGACGCCCTGCGTAATGTGGACGTGGGAGCGCAGGTAAGCGGGCAGCTCAAAACCCTGTCGGTTGAGATTGGCGATAAGGTGAAAAAAGGCCAGCTGCTCGGCGTTATCGATCCCGAGCAGGCTGAAAACCAGATCCGCGAAGTTGAAGCCACGCTAATGGAGCTGCGCGCGCAGCGTGCCCAGGCGCAGGCAGAGCGTCATCTTGCGCAGGTGACTCTGGCGCGTCAGCAGGCGCTGGCGAAGACGCAGGCCATCTCGCGCCAGGATCTGGATACCGCGGCGACAGAGCTGGCGGTGAAGCAGGCGCAGATTGGCACCATCGACGCGCAAATTAAGCGCAACCAGGCCACGCTGGACACGGCCAAAACTAACCTCGACTACACGCGTATTATGGCGCCAATGGCGGGTGAAGTGACGCAAATCACCACCCTTCAGGGGCAGACGGTGATTGCCGCCCAGCAGGCGCCGAACATTCTGACGCTGGCGGATATGAGCACTATGCTGGTCAAGGCGCAGGTTTCCGAAGCTGATGTTATCCACCTCAGGCCGGGACAACACGCCTGGTTTACCGTGCTTGGCGATCCGCAAACCCGCTATGAAGGCGTGCTGAAGGACATTCTGCCAACGCCGGAAAAAGTGAACGACGCGATTTTTTACTATGCCCGCTTTGAAGTGCCGAATCCGCAGGGGGTACTGCGTCTGGATATGACCGCGCAGGTGCATATTCAGCTGACCGGCGTGAAAAACGTCCTGACGATCCCGCTCTCCGCGCTGGGGGTATCTGCCGGGGAAAATCGCTATAAAGTTAAGGTGCTGCGCAATGGCGAAACGCGAGAGCGTGAAGTGATGATCGGCGCGCGAAATGACACTGACGTGGTGGTGGTCAAAGGGCTGGAGGAGGGAGAAGAAGTGGTCACCAGCGAAACCCTGGCCGGAGCCGCTAAATGACGGCGCTGCTCGAACTTCACGACATTCGCCGCAGTTACCCCTCCGGCGATGGGCCCATAGAGGTGCTGAAAGGCATCTCCCTGCGCGTGGAAGCCGGTGAGATGGTGGCGATTATCGGCGCCTCCGGTTCCGGTAAATCGACGCTGATGAACATTCTCGGTTGTCTGGATAAACCCACTGGCGGCACCTATCGGGTGGCCGGAACCGATGTCTCTACGCTGGACAGTGACGCGCTGGCGAAGCTGCGGCGGGAGCATTTCGGCTTTATCTTCCAGCGCTACCATCTGCTTTCCCATTTAAGTGCGGCGCAGAACGTGGAAGTGCCGGCGGTCTATGCGGGGGTGGAGCGGAAAACGCGTCTTGAGCGTGCGACGGCGCTGCTCACGCGTCTCGGGCTGGCTGAACGTGTGGATTACCAGCCCTCGCAGCTTTCAGGTGGTCAGCAGCAGCGGGTCAGTATCGCCCGCGCGCTGATGAACGGTGGACAGGTTATCCTGGCGGATGAACCTACCGGCGCGCTCGACAGCCATTCAGGTGAAGAGGTGATGGCTATCCTCCACCAGTTGCGCGATCGGGGCCATACGGTGATTATTGTCACCCACGATCCGCAGGTGGCGGCGCAGGCTGAGCGGATCATTGAGATCCGCGATGGAGAACTGGTCAGCAACCCGCCGGCCCGTCAACAGAAAACCGTTGCGCAGAAAGCGCCGCTGCCTGCGACATCTGGCTGGAGACAGTTTTCCAGCGCTTTTCGTGAAGCGTTGACGATGGCCTGGCTGGCGATGGCGGCGAACAAAATGCGTACGCTGCTGACGATGCTTGGGATCATTATCGGGATCGCGTCGGTGGTCTCTATTGTGGTGGTGGGCGATGCCGCCAAACAGCTGGTGCTTGCCGATATTCGCGCCATCGGTACGAACACTATCGACGTCTACCCAGGGAAAGATTTTGGCGATGATGAACCGCAATACCAGCAGGCGCTGAAATACGACGATCTGGCGGCTATTCAGAAACAGCCGTGGGTCAACTCGGCCACACCGGCGGTTTCACAAAATTTACGCCTGCGCTATGGCAACATCGACGTGGCCGCCAGCGCCAACGGCGTCAGCGGAGACTATTTTAACGTCTACGGCATGACCTTCAGCGAAGGGGCGACCTTTAACGCCGAACAGCTGGCGGGCAGAGCGCAGGTGGTGGTGTTAGACGCCAATTCGCGCAGGCAGCTCTTTCCCCATAAAGCCCGGGTGGTGGGGGAAGTGATCTTCGTGGGGAACATGCCTGCCACCGTGATTGGCGTGGCGGAAGAGAAGCAGTCAATGTTTGGCAGCAGCAAAATCCTGCGCGTCTGGCTGCCCTATACCACTATTTCCGGGCGGATCATGGGACAGTCGTGGCTCAACTCGATCACCGTGCGGGTGAACGAGGGTTACGACAGCGGGTTTGCGGAACAACAGCTTGAGCGGCTCCTCACGCTGCGCCACGGGAAGAAAGATTTCTTTACCTGGAATATGGACGGACTGTTGAAAACCGCGGAAAAGACCACACGTACTCTTCAGCTCTTCCTGACGCTGGTGGCGGTGATTTCGCTGGTGGTCGGTGGCATTGGTGTGATGAATATTATGCTGGTGTCGGTAACGGAGCGTACGCGGGAAATTGGCATTCGCATGGCGGTCGGCGCGCGAGCAAGCGATGTGTTGCAGCAATTTCTGATTGAAGCGGTGCTGGTGTGCCTGGTCGGCGGCGCAATGGGGATTGCGCTGTCGATGATGATCGCCTTCGCGCTGCAGCTCTTTTTACCCGGCTGGGAGATTGGCTTTTCGCCGGTTGCGATCCTCAGCGCATTTTTGTGCTCGAGCTTTACCGGGATCGTGTTTGGCTGGCTGCCGGCGCGCAATGCCGCACGACTGGATCCGGTCGATGCGCTGGCGCGGGAATAGCCTGAAAATAAAAATGCCAGCCGATCGGGCTGGCATTTTGACTGCGGGATGTACACAATAAAACAGAGACTATGCAACCGTTTCTGCTTCAATGGGCACGATAAGGCTTGCGTGATTGCCTTTTGGCCCCTGGTGAACATCAAACCGGACTGATTGCCCGGCCTTGAGCGTTCTGTAACCATCCATCTGAATGGTGGAATAGTGAGCGAAAATATCCTCGCCGCCGCCTTCAGGGCAGATGAAGCCAAACCCCTTGGCGTTGTTGAACCACTTAACAGTACCCATTTCCATGCTTCGACATCCTTCGTAAATCTTATAAATTAAGATGGAATGAACCGGTGGGGGAGCGGGGGCTGTTCAAAACCTCGCCAACTCACGCTTGTACAATTTAGATAAACGAAATAAGCCGTCAAGGGTTTGGCGCCGGAGTTGGGATAACAATCAACCAAAATTTGAAGCAGTTAACGCTATTGCAAGGGTTTGTGACAGACATCGCGGATGGCAATAATAGATGATTGTTATCTAACAGCTGAGGTAGATTCAAAGTGATTATGCAAAATGGGTAAGACGAACGACTGGCTGGATTTTGACCAGCTGGCGGATGACAAAGTGCGTGATGCGCTAAAACCGCCGTCTATGTATAAAGTTATGTTAATGAACGATGATTACACGCCGATGGAATTTGTTATTGACGTGCTACAAAAGTTCTTTTCTTATGATGTAGAACGTGCAACGCAACTGATGCTTACCGTTCATTATCGTGGCAAGGCGATCTGCGGCATCTTTACTGCTGAAGTCGCAGAAACCAAAGTGGCGATGGTAAACGATTATGCGAGGGAGAACGAGCATCCGTTGCTGTGTACGCTGGAAAAGGCCTGATAAGGCATAAAATTGGGGGAGGTGCCTATGCTCAATCAAGAACTGGAACTCAGTTTAAATATGGCTTTCGCCAGAGCGCGTGAGCACCGACATGAGTTTATGACCGTCGAGCATCTGCTGCTCGCACTGTTAAGCAACCCATCTGCCCGCGAAGCGCTTGAAGCCTGCTCCGTGGATCTGGTGGCGCTTCGTCAGGAACTCGAAGCCTTCATCGAACAAACTACGCCGGTGCTGCCAGCCAGCGAAGAAGAGCGCGACACGCAGCCGACGCTCAGCTTCCAGCGCGTGTTGCAGCGTGCGGTATTCCACGTTCAGTCTTCCGGGCGCAGCGAAGTGACGGGCGCCAATGTGCTGGTCGCCATCTTTAGCGAGCAGGAGTCCCAGGCGGCCTATCTGCTGCGCAAACACGAAGTCAGCCGACTCGACGTGGTCAATTTCATCTCGCACGGTACGCGGAAAGACGAGCCTAACCAGGCCTCTGACTCCGGTAATCAGGTCAATAACAATGAAGAGCAAGCAGGCGGGGAGGATCGTATGGAAAACTTCACCACCAACCTTAACCAGCTTGCTCGCGTGGGCGGTATTGACCCGCTGATTGGCCGCGATAAAGAGCTGGAGCGTGCGATCCAGGTACTGTGCCGCCGCCGTAAGAACAACCCGCTGCTGGTTGGGGAGTCTGGCGTAGGCAAAACGGCCATTGCTGAAGGTCTCGCCTGGCGGATTGTGCAGGGCGATGTGCCGGAAGTAATTGTCGATTGCACCATCTATTCGCTGGATATTGGCTCACTGCTGGCCGGTACCAAATACCGCGGCGATTTTGAAAAACGTTTCAAGGCGCTGTTAAAGCAGCTGGAGCAGGATACCAACAGCATTCTGTTTATTGATGAAATTCATACTATCATCGGCGCGGGAGCGGCTTCTGGCGGCCAGGTTGACGCCGCTAACCTGATCAAACCGTTGCTCTCCAGCGGCAAGATCCGCGTTATCGGCTCGACGACGTACCAGGAGTTCAGCAACATTTTCGAGAAAGACCGCGCCCTGGCGCGTCGCTTCCAGAAAATTGATGTCACGGAACCGTCCGTAGACGAAACGGTGCAGATCCTTAACGGCCTGAAACCGAAGTATGAAGCGCACCACGATGTACGTTACACCGCCAAGGCGGTACGTGCGGCGGTGGAGCTGGCGGTGAAATACATTAACGATCGTCACCTGCCGGACAAAGCGATCGACGTCATTGATGAGGCGGGGGCGCGTGCGCGTCTGATGCCGGCCAGCAAGCGTAAGAAAACCGTTAACGTGGCGGATATTGAGTCCGTGGTGGCACGCATTGCGCGTATCCCTGAGAAGAGCGTCTCTCAGAGCGACCGCGACACGCTGCGCACGCTTGGCAATCGTCTGAAAATGCTGGTCTTTGGTCAGGATAAAGCCATTGAGGCCTTAACCGAAGCGATCAAGATGGCCCGTGCCGGGCTGGGGCATGAGCATAAGCCCGTCGGTTCTTTCCTGTTCGCCGGTCCAACCGGGGTGGGGAAAACCGAGGTGACGGTGCAGCTCTCCAAAGCGCTGGGTATTGAGCTGCTGCGCTTTGATATGTCCGAGTATATGGAACGTCACACCGTCAGCCGTTTGATTGGTGCGCCTCCAGGATATGTGGGCTTTGACCAGGGCGGCCTGCTCACCGACGCGGTGATCAAGCATCCGCACGCGGTACTGCTGCTCGATGAAATCGAGAAAGCGCACCCTGATGTGTTCAACATCCTGCTGCAGGTGATGGATAACGGGACGCTGACCGATAACAACGGCCGCAAGGCGGACTTCCGCAACGTCGTGCTGGTGATGACCACCAACGCTGGCGTACGTGAAACCGAGCGTAAATCCATCGGCCTGATCCATCAGGATAACAGCACCGATGCGATGGAAGAGATCAAGAAGATCTTTACACCGGAGTTCCGTAACCGTCTGGATAACATTATCTGGTTCGATCATCTCTCTACCGAGGTGATCCATCAGGTGGTGGATAAGTTCATCGTTGAGCTGCAGGTTCAGCTGGATCAGAAAGGCGTGTCGCTGGAAGTAAGCCAGGAGGCCCGCAACTGGCTGGCTGAGAAAGGCTACGACCGTGCGATGGGCGCGCGTCCGATGGCGCGTGTGATTCAGGACAACCTGAAGAAACCGCTGGCCAACGAGCTGCTGTTTGG
>JAFACP010000332.1 GCA_023425455.1 Pseudomonadota bacterium
CTATCAGATATAAAGCAAAAAGCCCGCTAAAAAGCGGGCTTCTTTAAATTTGGCTCCTCTGACTGGACTCGAACCAGTGACATACGGATTAACAGTCCGCCGTTCTACCGACTGAACTACAGAGGAATCGTGTGAACGAGGCGCATGTTAATGGCCTCGCTAATTTGTGTCAACACTAAAATTAAGATGCTGATTCAAATGATTAATTAAGCTGCAATCTGCTCTTTTAGTGTACCTGGTCGAATAAATTACCGTCAGGCTCGCCATTCTTACGTAAACGCTGCAGCGGATCCTGCTGGTAGAAGTGGCAAAAACGTTGCCACAGCGCCGGGAAGCGCGGGGCGAAAAGCTCCGGTGCGCTGAAAAAATATTCCGACAGCACGGCAAAACACTCCCCTGGGTCGGTGGCAGCATAGGCATCAATGCTGGCGGCGCTTTCACCGACAAGATCGATTTCGTCCTGAATATTTTCCATGGCGGCGTGCAGGTCGTGCTCCCATCCGGCGACTTCGCGCAGCGGGATCAGCGGTACGCCGCTGGCACGGTCGCCGTTGCGGGTATCCAGCTTGTGCGCCACCTCGTGAACGATCAGGTTAAAGCCCGAGGCGTCAAACGAGTCCTGAATATCCAGCCAGTTAAGGATGACGGGACCCTGCTGCCAGCTCTGACCCGACTGCACAACGCGCTGGTTATGGACCAGGCCGATGTCATCCTGCCATTCGTCATCCACCACAAACGGCGCAGGATAGATAAGCACTTCGTGGAAGCCGTCAAGCCACTCGATACCGAGCTCAAGCACCGGTAAACAGAAGAGCAGGGCGATGCGCGCATTTTTCAGAGGATCGAGCTCGAAGCCCTGCAGCGGCACCAGACGCTTTTGCTGCAAAAACCGCTCCGCCAGCTGGATAAGCTTTGTCTGTTCGTCCGGCCGGAGATTCGCCAGCACGGGGATCGCCAGCGCCTCATCCCACGGCAGCGCCATATTTCGACCAGCATCGTTCGATTTCCAGGGCCACTTAATCATCGCTTTGCTCGCAAACTCGTCATGTGAACCAAATTGAAAAGTCAGGACTGCTAACATGCCAAACTACCCGTCCCGATGGCAACCATCAAAACAGGGGGAGTACGTTATCGGATAATTCCAGCCTGGATAAACTATCACTTCGCGCGCGGAAGGGGGTAGCGGTTTGCGGGTATCTCATTCATTTTGTGAACTATGTCGTAGGGTTCCCGGCAAAGGGCGACAGCGGGCGCAGGAGGTGAGCGCAGGACAATGAGAGTAAAAGACCGTTTACATCTCCGCCGGCTCCTGCGCTCACTGATAAGGTCTAACCTGCATCCCACGCGGGTTCTGTCAGGGTTTGCAGCAACGCGGATAACGAGCGGTGACGCGCCGCTGCGGCGGCAAAGCGCGGATGATGGCAATCTTCGGCGACCACGATAGTGGCAATACCTGCCGCCTGGGCCGCGCTAAAACCGCTAAAACTGTCTTCGATAACCAGACACTGGCTGGCGCTGAGCTTCAGCTTGCGCAGGGTGGAAAGATAGACCGCCGGATGCGGCTTACCCCAGGCTTCATCGTCGGCGCTGGAGATGACGTCAAAGTCGCGCCGCAGTGAGAGTTTATCGAGCACAGCGGCGATAACCTGATGCGAGGAGGAGGTCGCCAGCGCAATCTGATACCCGAGACCACGAAAATGGCGTATCAGCCCGGGGACTCCCTCCATTGCCTGTCCATGGGCGGCAATCAGGGCGGTGATGCGCTGCAGTATCAACTGCTGCAGCTGCTGCGGCGCGATGGCAAGCTGGCAGTGCTGACACCACACGCGGGCGATATCATCAAGACGTTTGCCTTTGGTCAGCGTTTCACACGCCTGCTCGCTGACCGTCGCACCACAGCCTGCCAGCGCCTCTCTCTGCGCCTGTCGCCACAGGGCTTCTGAATCAATAATCACCCCATCCATGTCAAAAATAACGGCCCGAATACGCATTATCTACTCCGGTATCGGGCTGATATGACCGTCATATCAGCCCACATCATTGATTCAGGAAAACTCAACGTTTTTGCTGGTTGTCACCGCTGCTGCGGTGAAGCCCGGCTGCTCTACGCGGATGAAGGCGCAGAGGAAAAAGGCCACGATATACAGTGCGGTATAGGCCACTACCACCCCGATAGTGCTGAAATAGGGCAGTAGCACTACCGCAATCGCCGGGGCGAGAAAGTTAGACAGGCCAGCCGACAGGTTATAGACAGAGATCGCCGCTCCTTTATGCTTTGGCTCCAGCGCCGGGAACACCGCCGCCATCGGCACAAACGCCGCGACGAAGATCCCCAGCGCGATAGCCGGTATCAGCGCCATGGCGAAGTTATGCCCGAAGTGCTGCGGAATGTAGTAAAACGCCAGGCTTGAGAGCGCCATCCCGACACAGCCAAACCAGCGAACAACCTTTATCCAGCCCAGTTTCTCACCGAGGATCCCCCACAGCACGTTGGAGAAGATGGTGGTGAAGAAGAAGGCCGCCCAGACCTGCAACCACTCAGACGTGGTAAAGCCCAGCTCGTCAACAAACATCAGCGGCATAATCACCGCAAAGCCGAACAGCGACAGGGTGTTGATAATGCGCACCATGCTGGAGAGCAGAATATTGCGGTTGGTGTAGAGCAGGGTCGCCGCACGACCCAGCTCGGCAAATTTTTCGCGGGTAGAGAGACTCTGCATATGACGCGGCGTGTCAATATTGCGCAGCGATACCAGCGCAATGACGCCGCCGGTGACGCAGAACGCCAGCGCCAGCCACAGCGTACCCAGTTCGCCAATATGCGGAATGGTGAAGCTGGGAATATAGCTGCCAAACACGCCAATGCCGATTGAGTACACCGCCCAGAACCAGCCCAGCGCCGAGCTGGCGCCGTCGCTTCTGACGTTATGAACGATGGCGACGATAAAGGAGTACAGGAACAGCGGATAGGCAAAGCCGCGAATGCCGTAGAACAGCAGGATCAGCGGATAGTTGGCGTGTCCCAGGCCAAAGACCAGGAACAACACGTGAAACACGCACCACAGCAGGAAGCCAATCAGCATGGTCTTCTGCGGGGTAATGATCTCGGCCACCACGCCGGATATCCAGGCGGAAGGGCGGCGGCGAGGCCATACAGGGTAAAGGCAAAGGAGGCCTGGGCCGGGGTAAAGCCCAGCTCCTTGATGTAGTGCGACAGGAAAGCCAGCTCAAAGCCGTCTCCGGTCATAAACACGGCGATGGCGATATAACCCCATATCAGATTCAGCGGCAGACCGAGCCACTGTTTATTCGTTACGGACATAATGACCTCGTTTTCAGGGTACAGGTAAGGAAAGAGACTCCGGTGAGATCACCGGAGGTTTTTATTATTAAAATGAGTGATGTCGGTAATTCAGGTCGTTGAGATACAACGCGTTAAACTGGGCGTAACGCTGCATCAGGGTCTGATGGCGCTCGGGTGAAGCGCGCCAGGTTTGATAGATCTCCGGCTTTT
>JAFACP010000349.1 GCA_023425455.1 Pseudomonadota bacterium
CCTGCCAGGTACTACCGATAACTTTGCGTCCAACGAAATCATCATTGCCGGGCTGACGGCCAGAGAGATTTGGGCGCAACTCAACGACACCGCGCTGTGGCCGGGCTACTACAGTAATGCTGACGATATCCGTTTCCACGACGGCAGCGGCCCCACGCTGAGCGCCAACGCCCGCTTTCGCTTCACCACCTTTGGCTTCCCGGTTGAGGCGCGGGTGACGGAATATGTTCCGCCGGTTGCGGGTGAAGCAGCCCGTCTTGCCTGGCACGGCTGGGTTGAAGGGGATGAGCGTTCGCGTCTGGACGTGATCCACGCCTGGCTGTTTGAAGATTTACCGGGCAACCGCGTGCGCATTCTGACCCAGGAGTCACAGAAGGGCGTTCCGGCCCAGGAACTGGCGCGCACTGAGCCGAACCCGATGATTAACGGCCACCAGCAATGGATCGTTGGCCTGGCGGACGCGGCGAGGAAAGAAAAGTTGTCAAAACGTTAAATTCGTCACACTTTTGATGATAAACTGCGCGGCTTTTCCGCCCGTTTTTATCTTCAGGTGACGCCATGACAGAACATATTCACACCACCACCCGACCGCAGACCAGAGAGGTTTCACGCCCGAACTGGTCGGCGGTTTTCTCCGTGGCATTCTGCGTCGCCTGTCTGATCACCGTTGAATTTCTGCCGGTCAGCCTGCTGACGCCGATGGCCCAGGATCTGGGCATTTCCGAAGGCCTGGCGGGGCAGTCCGTCACCGTCACCGCCTTCGTGGCGATGTTCGCCAGCCTGTTTATCACCCAGGTGATTGGTGCGCTGGACCGCCGCAAGGTGGTGATCCTGTTTAGCGTGCTGTTGACCCTCTCGTGCCTGCTGGTCTCCTTCGCCGAAAGCTTCACCCTGCTGCTGCTTGGCCGCGCCTGTCTGGGGCTGGGGTTAGGCGGCTTCTGGGCGATGTCGGCGTCGCTGACCATGCGTCTCGTTCCGGCGCGTACCGTGCCAAAAGCGCTCTCCGTCATCTTCGGAGCCGTCTCCATCGCGCTGGTGATCGCCGCGCCGCTGGGCAGTTTCCTCGGCGGGATCATCGGCTGGCGCAATGTCTTTAACGCCGCGGCGGTGATGGGCTTACTCTGCGTTTTCTGGGTATGGAAAGCGCTGCCGTCCCTGCCGGGAGAAGCGGCGCATCACCAGCAGAATATGTTCAGCCTGCTTAAGCGTCCCGGCGTGCTGGCGGGGATGAGCGCCATCTTTATGGCCTTTGCCGGGCAGTTCGCCTTCTTCACCTACATTCGTCCGGTATTGATGACCATGGCCGGTTTTGACGTCGATGGTCTGACGCTGGTGCTGTTGAGTTTCGGTATCGCCAGCTTTGTCGGCACGTCGCTCTCGTCGTCGTTCCTGAAGCGCTCGCTGAAAGTGGCGCTCGCCGGCGCGCCGCTGGTGCTGGCCATCAGCGCGGCGGTGCTGGTGCTGTGGGGCAGCGATAAGTGGGTGGCCGCCGCCATCGCCATTATCTGGGGCTTTGCCTTTGCGCTGGTGCCGGTGGGCTGGTCGACGTGGATCACCGGAACGCTTGCCGATCAGGCGTAAAAGGCCGGCTCCATTCAGGTGGCGGTGATCCAGCTGGCAAACACCTGCGGCGCGGCGGTAGGCGGGGTGGCGCTGGACAATCTGGGGCTGACGTCGCCGCTGGTGATTTCCGGCACCCTGATGCTGCTGACGGCGCTGCTGGTGGCGGGGAAGGTGAAGGCGCGTTGAGTCATAACGCGTTGCCTCTGCGGCAGACAGGTGCCGGATAGCGCGCTCACTCTTTTGATGCGACGCTATCACGGTGATCCGTCGTTCACGCCGGGGTCTTCACCCGTCTTCGCGAATCCATCGAAATCAGCACCACCGACGACACAATCAGCAGCGTACCCAGCCAGTCCGGCAGGGTAAACGCCACCCCGAGCAGGATAACCGACAGCAGCGCGCTGCTGAGCGGCTCGGCGCAGCTCAGAATGCTCGCTTTCGGCCCGCCAATCATCTGCGCCCCTTTCAGATAGAGACTGAAGGTCAGCGCCGTGCCGATCACCACCAGATAGAAGAACGCCAGCAGCAGACTGCCGTCTATTGCAAAGGCGGCCCCGCGTCCGGCGTAAAATGGCGTCAGCATGAGTCCGGCCAGCAGCATGCTCCAGCCGACCACGGGCAGCGTGCCGTAACGGGCGATCAGCGCGGAGGGATAGGTGGTATAAAACGCGGCGGCAAATGCCGAGGCGATGCCGAAGAACAGCGCGGCGGGTGAGATGGAGAGCGACGTCGGATCGCCGTGGGTCACCAGCAGAAAGGTGCCGACAAGCGACGTGCCTATCGCCGACAGGACAAAAACACCGGGGCGTTTTTTCCGCGCCAGCGCAAACCACGCCACAATAATGGTCGGTGACAGGAACTGCAGCACGGTAGCGGTGGCGGCGTTGGATTTTTCAATCGTCAGCAGGAAGGTCAGCTGCACGGTGAGTGCGCCGACCAGCGAGAACACCAGCAGGCTGATGGCGTCTTTGCGGTGCCTGATAATGGCGAAAATCTTATCACCGTGAACGAAGGATAACGTCAGCAGGATCACGCCGGTAAACAGCAGGCGGATCATCGTCAGATACGGCGATGAGATCAGGCTCTTCTCCATGATGTACTGCGCGCAAACACCTGAACTGCCCCATAAAACGGCCGCGATCAGGACGTTCAACATCCCTTTACGTGTGGAACCCATGTACTCCCCTGCTATGTCGGTTTTTGTCCAGCATAGCATGAGCGGTTACCGGCTGGCGCTACGCTTGCGCGGATCGGCAAAAACTTGCAGGCAAGCGCAGCGCCGCCGGGTAAAACCAACGGCGCTGTGGTTAGAACCACGCCTCCCACATCGCGCCGACGTTGAAGTCGTCGAGGGTGGTATCGTCGGTGCCGTTGACGCGCGCGGTGTGCGCGTTATCCACTTTGCCCCCCGTCACGTACAAGCGCAGCATCGGGCGGAACTCCGGTCCCATGGCAATCGACATGTTCTGCGACAGCGTCAGCTTCCAGCCTTTGTTATCACCGCCGTTGTCGTAATCAACATGCTGCCAGCCCGCTTCCAGCCAGGTGGAGTGAACGTCGTTCCACCAGTGCATCGGGCGAATGATGGCATTGTAGTTTTTGCGGTTTTCGCTCTTGTCGCGGCTGTTGTCATAGTCGTGGAAGGCGAGAATGTACTCCACCTGGGTCTGCGGTGTGAATTTGTGCAGCCCTTCGAAGCTGGCATACACCGTGGTCAGATCTTTGGTTTTGTTGAAGACGCTGTTGTCTGAG
This sequence comes from Pseudomonadota bacterium, assembly GCA_023425455.1. Taxonomy (GTDB): domain Bacteria; phylum Pseudomonadota; class Gammaproteobacteria; order Enterobacterales; family Enterobacteriaceae; genus Enterobacter. The sequence goes on from JAFACP010000349.1 coordinate 3,316, forward strand.
TTATCTGAATAGCGGGCGATCACTTTATTCACGCCGCTATCGTTGCTATGGCTCAGCACCACGCCGCCCTGCCAGGCGTTCAGACGTTCGTCGCTCTCTATCGCCTTCGAGTCAAAACCGTAGTTGGCGTACAGCTCCAGATCCAGCGGCCCCACCTTCATGCCGTGAATTTTAGAGGTCGCCGCGTAGTTGCCTTTGTCGCCTGTTCCCGAGCCGCCGGTACAGGTAATGCGCGACGGGTTGGCTTCATCTTCCATCACTTCCGGGCTGCAGGACTCCACCGCCGCCACGGTGGCAACGTCAAACTGCACGCCGCCGATATCGAAGTTTTTCACCCCTGCGCCCTGACCGTCGTGGTTCATCCAGAAGTAGTCGTTGATGCCCTGCTGTGGACGCTGGTGGAAGTCGCGCCCGGCCCAGAAATAGGCGTTCGGGTTGGACGCCATAATGTTGGTGACTCCCGCATAAGCCTTTTTCAGGTTCACTTCGTCGCCCCAGTGGTCAATCATCACGTTGATATCCCAGATGGCGCCATTATCGCCCTTAAAGGCTTTTGAGAGCTGGAATTCACCGCCGTTGCCCTCGTTACCCAGACGACCAATCGCCGAGGCGCCGTTGTAGGAGCCGTCAACGGCGACATATTTCTGATCGGCTGCCTGGAAATGCGCGCCGTAGCGGGCGTAGCCGGTAAATTTAATGCCGAACGGGATCGCCATATCCGGCGATTGCGCCGCGCTTTGCGGTTCGTTCACCACATCCGCTTTCTTCGCCATTGCCGCATCAATTTTGGCCTGCCGATCCGCCAGCGCTTTGTCCACCGCTTTAGCCACAATGGCGTCGATTTGCGCCTGGGTAAACTCCTGCGCGAGTACGGAAATTGGGCAAAGCGCGGCGATAACCGCCATTGTTAATGGAAGTTTTTTAATCGTATTCATGGTTATCTCAATATAGTTTAATTTTATTCAGACAATAACCACCCTGTTCCGATCTGACAGAATATGTCGCTATCATCAGAACAAGTTGATTTATATTTTCAGATACAGAGGTGTGACATTAACGTTTCAATATTCCCATAGATTATCTCTGATATAGATGAATAATTTCCTCGGACAATTCGCGGGCCAGCAGCGAATTCATTAAATGGTCCTGCGCGTGGACCATAATTAAGGTCATCGGCTGGCGGGCTTCCCCCGCGTCCTGCTCGATTAATTTTGTTTGCATCTTGTGCGCCTGACGCGCGTAGCCGTCGGCCTCGCGCAACAGGCTTTTGGCCTCGTCAATGTTGCCCTGACGCGCCGCGTGCAGCGCTTCAAAGCACAGGCTGCGCGACTGACCCGCATTGACGATAATTTCCATTACAGCTTCTTCCAGTGCGATCATCATGATGACTCTTTTGCAAAACTGTTATTAAGTGCAGTGGCAGCAAACCACTCTCCGCTTTTCTTGATGGTACGTTGTTGGGTGGCTAAATCGAGCTGGACAAATCCGTAGCGATTTTTATAGGCATTACACCACGACCAGTTATCAATAAATGTCCACATATGGTAACCAAGACACTGGCAGCCTTCCTGAATACCTTTATGCAGCCACATTAAATGGGCGGCAATAAAATCTATGCGGTATTGATCGTTAATCTGTCCGTTTTCAATAAAGCGCTGTTCATTTTCAACACCCATACCATTTTCAGAAATAAAGCAGCGCGGGTTGCCATAATTGTCACGGAGGTTGAGCAGAATATCGTAAATACCAGGCTCATAAATTTCCCAGCCACGGTAGGGGTTCATCTTGCGGCCCGGCATCTCGTAGTTATCAAAGAACCACTCCGGCATAAACGGTGCCTGCGGGTTCACCGCGCTGTCGCGGCGCTTCACGCGACGCGGCTGATAGTAGTTAATGCCGAGCAGGTCGATTTTCCCGTCCGCGATCAGGGCGCTGTCCTCTGGCCTGCAGGCCGGGAGCTGATCGTACGACCTCAGTAGGGTGACCAAATCTGCCGGATACTCGCCGCGCAGCACCGGATCGAGGAAGCTGCGGTTAAACATCAGGTCGGCAATGTGCGCCGCTTTGCGATCGGCCGGGTTCTGCGAGCGAGGGTAAGACGGCGTCAGGTTCAACACGATGCCGATCTCGCCCGCATAATGCCCGGCGCGGAAGGCACGAACCGCCTGCGCGTGGGCCAGCACGGTGTGGTACGCCACGGTGGCCGCGCGGCGAAAATCCACCACGTTCGGATAGTGGAAATCGTACAGATAACCCCCTTCCACCGGCACGATCGGTTCGTTGAAGGTAAACCAGTGCAGCACACGGTCGCCAAACAGCTCAAAGCAAATGTGCGCATAGCGGGCGTATGCGGCCACCACGTCGCGGTTTTCCCAGCCGCCGATCTCCTGCATCGCCATCGGCATGTCGAAGTGGAACAGGGTGATAAACGGCGTGATGCCCTGCTCAATCAGCTCATCGATGACCTGATGATAAAAATCGACCGCCTCCGGGTTCACTTCACCGATACCGTCGGGGATCAGGCGCGCCCAGCTAATCGAGGTACGAAAGCTGTTATGGTTCAGCTGTTTTAGCAGCTGAATATCCGTTTTCCAGTGCTGATAAAACGTGGAGGTGTGCTGCGGCCCCACGCCGTGGTGAAAACGGTTCGGCTCGCGGGCAAACCAGTAATCCCATGTGGTTTCTCCCTCTCTTGCCCCCTCGGTCTGGAGAGCCGAGCTTGCGCTGCCCCACCAGAAATTATCGGGAAATGCGTATTTCATGACCTCTCCTCTTTGACTTAATTGCTGGCGGCTTCGGCGGCAGTGACGGTCGCCTGGGCTTTTTGCTCTTCGTTTTTCAGCAGTGAACGCTCATATGCACGCAGGAACGGCAAATACATCAGCGCTGACATCACCATACAAATGACGCACATCACCACCGGACTGAAGGCCCAGTTTGCGGCCCACGAGGCCCCAACAGGCGCGGGCGTAGTCCACGGCGTTAACGACACCACCTGCGCCAGCCAGCCAAGCTTCGTGGCCGCGTAGGCCAGACAGGCATTCACCAGCGGGACACACACGAACGGGATAAACAGCATCGGGTTCATGATGATTGGCGCACCGAACAGGATCGGTTCGTTAATGTTGAAGAAACTTGGCACCACGCCCATTTTACCGATGGTGCGCAGATGGGTGACGCGGCTGCGCAGCAGCAGGAAGGCCAGCGGCAGCGTAGAACCCACGCCGCCAATCAGCAGGTAGTGATCCCAGAAGCCCTGCAGATAAACGTGCGGCAGCGCCGCGCCTGCAGCCAGCGCCGCCTGGTTTGCCGACAGGTTGGCCATCCAGAACGGGTTCATAATGCCGGTGACAATCAGCGAGCCGTGGATCCCGGCGAACCAGAAGATCTGGCACAGCAGCACCGAAAGCAGGATTGCCGGCAGGGAGTCTGAGGCTGACACCAGCGGCTCCAGCAGGTGCATGATCGCCTGCGGAAGAATCATGCCGGTTTGCGCTTCAATAAACAGGTTCAGCGGGTGCAGGGTGCCGATCACCACCATCACCGGGATCAGGATCTCAAACGAGCGCGCCACGCCGGTCGGCACCTCTTTCGGCAGACGGATGGTCACGTTGTTCTGCTTCAGCCACGCGTAAACGCGGGTGGAGTAGATGGCGGTGATAAGCGCGGTGAAAATCCCCTGACCGGAGAGATACTGGGTTGAGATTTTCCCGTCGGCGTACGGTGCCGCCACCAGCAGAAACGCCATAAAGGCCAGCAGGCCGGACATCACCGGGTCGAGGTTAAACTGGCGACCCAGGCTGGCGCCAATTCCCACCGAGATAAAGAAGGTCATCACCCCCATGCTGAGGTTAAACGGCAGCATCAGCTGTTCGCGATAGGTCTGGGAGAAATCCAGCCAGCTGCGGGCAACGCTGTTGGTGGTATCGGCGGAGAACGGCGGGAAAATAAACACCAGCATAAACGAGCCGATGATCATAAACGGCAGCGCGGCGGTAAAGCCGTCGCGGATTGCAATGACATACTTTTGCTGGCCCAGTCTGGCAGCCAGCGGGGTAATCGACTGCTCAATCACCCCCACCATCGATTGATATAACGAACTCATGTGAACACCTTTTAGTGTGTCGCTTCAATAAGCGACAGAGCATAGTCCAGTACGTTATCGCCACGTTGCATCCCGTAATCCATCATATTGATGGCCTGCACCGGAATGCCTTTTGTAGCCGCCTTGTCTGAGAGTGTCTGTAACATGTATTTCACTTGCGGGCCGAGCAGGACAACCTGGTATTGCGGAAACTGCGTATCAAATTCGGAAACACCATACGCATCAATCTTCACCGCCAACCCACGCTCTTTTGCCACATCGACCATTTTGCTGACCAGCAGGCTGGTGGACATCCCGGCAGAGCAGCACAGCATAATCTTGAACATCGACAACCATCCTCAAAATGTAAAGAGTTATTGCGAGGCTGATTGGACATCATACGGAAACCGGTTTCCATTGATAAAAGACAGAACTGTGACAATCATCAAGATCCGCTGCTTATGGGCCTTCTTACCACGATCTGCATCACGCTATTTGCCTTTTTGATATCCCTTTTGCGCGTAAATGGAAAATCGGTTTCCATGAAAAATGGAAACGGATATACTTCCCGGTGGCGAAAATATGCGCCGCAGGGGTTATGGAATTTGCAGGCGCGGCGTCGGGCCTGTCAGGGGAGAGAGATGTCTACAATCAACGATGTATCACGTCTGGCCGGGGTGTCCAAAGCCACGGTATCGCGGGTGTTGAGTGGGTCGCGTGGCGTAAAGGAAGCCAGTCGTCAGGCTGTTCTGAAAGCGGTGGATGAGCTGAACTACCGGCCCAATGTGATTGCCCAGTCGCTGCTGAGCCAGTCTACAGGCTGCATAGGCGTGATCTGCGCGCAGGAGAATATTAACCAGACCACCGGCTACCTGTACGCGCTGGAAAAACACCTCAGCCAGCATCAGAAGCACCTGCTGTTGCGCTTCGCGCATACCAAAACCGGGGTGATGCACGCCATTGAAGAACTCTCCTGCGGGTTATGCGATGACATTCTGGTGATTGGCGCCCGCTTCCCCTTAAATATCGATCTGGAAAACGTCATTCTGGTGGACTGTATGGCGTCGGATAACCCCAACAGCATCCAGTTCGACCATGCGTTTGCCGCAGAGACGGCCTGTAACTACCTGACCAGCCAGGGTCGCCGCCAGATTGCGCTGATCCATCCGCAGGGCAGCGGTTTTGCTGACCAGGTGTTGCTGGGTTATAAGCACGCGCTGGAGAAAAATTTCCTGCCGTTTAACCGCAATCTGGTCTTTATGGACTCCAGCTCCTCGTCCGTCGCGCTGCAGGAGCTGCTGAATAACGCCAGCACCCTGAACTTCAACGCGCTGCTGGTGGCAGATGAACAGGAGGCGCAGCGGGTGATCCCGCAGCTGCAGGCGTTTAACAAATCGGTGCCGGACGACATTATGGTCTTCAGCCTGGGCGGGTCACTGCACCTGCCGGGTATTCCGGTGATCCCGGCCATTGAATATTCGATGGACGCCATGGCCGCGCGGATCGTCAGCTGGCTGAATGAAAAAACGCAGATGCTGGGGGCGTACGTGCTGCGCGGTGATTTAATTATTCCCGATATCCGCAAGCGCTAACAACAGCGTGAAGCCCGGGCTTCACGCTTAATAATCTTCCATACAGTCAACCTGGCCCACCGCAGCCCAGTAGTTGTCCAGGTTATCCCGCTGCATGGCGGTAACGGCGTTCTTCACCAGGATCTGATTCGCCTCTGATGACAGGATCATCGCCTGCCACGCCTTGTCGCTCTGTTTTTTCTGCGGCGTACAGACTTTCCTGATGTCTTTCAGTACCAGCTGTTTAAGCTGTTCATATTTTGCCGGATCTGGCGTCTCCTGAGCGTGCGCGAAGGCGGCGAACAGCAGGCAGACGAGCAAGCAAACCAGGTGTGCAGATTTCATCGGGACCTCCGGTAAAAAGTCATATGTTTCACCTGAAATGTATCGTTACATTCCGTAAAGCGATTCAAGCCGAAAGTATGAATTTGCTTATTCCCGCGTATGAGAGCCGATCAGCAAGGCGATGCTGTAGCTTGCCAGCACAGCAATGCTCAGTTTCAGCATCGTTTCTCCCCCCACACCGGCAAGCGGCGCGGCCGCCGAATAAAAACATCAGCATTCCTGAGAGGGCGGAGGCGGTGCCGGAGGTCTGCGCGTTGACGGCGCTCATCGCTTCCGAACCGGCGAGGGTGCTGATCCCGCTGTTGAGGGCGACGGTGAAAAAAAGCGCGATCAACGCAAGCGTTGAGAGGTGCGTCCAGGCGAACAGCAGCGTCAGGCCGGCGGCGGTCACCGCCAGCACCAGCCCGCCCTGTATCAGCGCTTCCGGCGGATGACGCCTGGCCAGACGCGAGAAAATCAGCGCCGAGATAATCAGCCCGATGCCGTTGACGGCAAACAGCAGACTGAACTGCATGGCGCTGAGGCCGTACTCGTTTTGCAGCACAAACGAGGAGGTGCCGATATAGCAAAACAGCCCCGCCAGCATAAAGGCCTGAATCAGACAGTTGCGCGTGAAACGGCGGTTTTTCACCACCGTTTTGCCGGTTTTCAGTAACGAACCGCCAGCGGTTCTCTCCGTCAGCGACTCGCAGATCCACAGCTGGCTGGCGATCAGCAGCGCCAGACCCGTCCCCGCCATCATCCAGAACAGCATTCGCCAGTCGAAGTGAGACGAAACGTAGCCGCCCAGCACCGGAGAGACCACGGGCGCAATGCCGTTCACCGTCATCAGCAGGGCGAAAAACTGCGTCAGCATTGTGCCCTGGTAGCGGTCGCGGGCGATGGCGCGCGCCAGCACCGAGCCACCCGCGCCAGCGACACCCTGCACAAAGCGCCAGCCGATAAGGGCGTAGATACTCTGCGTCGTGGCACAGAGTACCGACGCGGCCACAAACAGCAGCAGAGAGATCAGCAGCGGCAGCTTACGCCCGACGCGATCGCTTAACGGACCGAAAAAGAGCTGTCCCAGCCCGAGCCCCACCAGCGCCGAGGTCAGCGAAAGCTGCGTTAGCGTGGTGGAGGTATGAAGATGGGCGGCGATCTCCGGCAGGGCCGGAAGGTAAAAATCGGAACACAGCGGCCCGATGGCCGTCAGCAGGCCGAGGATCGCTGCAAAAGAGAGCGACAGTTTTGCCATTACGTTTTCCTGAAGGCCGGGCGACGCAGCGCCGCCCGGCGGGGGGTCACTGAATACCGCCGCCCAGCGACTGCCAGAGGGTGATACGGTTTTCAAAATCGGTTTGTTGCAAGGCAATCAACGACTCCTGCGCCGTCCACAGCGACCGCTGGGCGGTCAGAACCGTCAGATAATCTCCTGCTCCTGCCTGATAGCTGCGGGTCGCCACATCCAGCGTTGTTTGCCCGGCGGCCACATATTCGCGCTGGGCATCAAGCTGTTCGCTCAGCGTTTCGCGACGCGCCAGCGCATCGGCCACATCTTTGAACGCGCTCTGGATGGTTTTCTCGTAGGTGGCAATCAACCCTTTTTTCTCTGCTTCCGCGTAGCGCAGCTGCGCCATGTTGCTGCCGCCGCTAAACAGCGGCAGGGTGATGGACGGCGCGAACGACCAGACCTGCATGCCGTGGCTGAACAGCGACGACAGCGAGTCGCTGCCGACGCCCGCGCTGGCGGTGAGCGAAATGGTCGGGAAGAAGTTGGCGCGCGCCGCACCAATGCTGGCGTTGGCGCTTTTCAGGTTATGCTCGGCCTCCTGGATATCCGGGCGGCGCAGCAGCGCGCTGGAGCTGACGCCCGCCGGGATCAGGGTGATGGCGTTATCGCTCAGGCTCTCCAGCGTGCCCGGCAACAGACTCGCCGGCACCGTCGCCCCCGCCAGCAGGTTGAGCGCGTTTGTGTCCTGCATCACCAGCGTCTGATAGTTCGCCACGCTGGCGCGCGCCTGCTGATACACCGCCATCGCTTCACTGACGTCGGTCGCGGCTGCCACCCCCACCTCCTGCTGACGTTTGACGATCCTGAGCGAGTGGGCGGCGCTCTCCATGGTCGATTTCGCCAGCGCCAGGTTGCTGTGATCCGCAGCCAGCGTTATCCAGGCCGTGGTCAGCTCGCTGACCATCGTCAGGCGGGTGTTCCGGGCGGTGAACTCGCTGGCAAGCCAGGTTTCACGCGCCGCACGCGCGAGGCTCTGGTTTTTACCAAACAGATCCAGCTCAAAGCTGGTGACCGCGCCGTTGGCCTCATCGCTGGTGGTCACACCGCTTGCCAGCGTGCGGCTGCGGGTGTGGCTCAGCTCTGCGTCCAGCGTCGGGAACAGAGACGAGCGCGTTTCGCCGTACTGGGCGCGGGCGGCGTCGATGTCGGCAATCGCTTTTTGTAGGTCGCGGTTGCTGTTCAGCGCCATGGCCACCACGCTGTTCAGGCGCGGATCGTTCATCACCTGCTGCCACTGGCTAACCACGGCGCTGGCTTCACCATGGGCGCCCGGCAGGGTGGCCGGGACGGGGGACGCCGGGCGCTGATAGGCCGGGTCTAACGACACACAGCCAGCGCTCAGCAGGGCTAAAACTAAAACAGAGACACGAAACATTATGACCTCCGGTTTGCGTGTTTACCGGAGAACAGACGTTTCACCAGTACAAAGAATAACGGGACGAAGAAGATCGCCAGCAGCGTGGCCGCCAGCGTACCGCCGATGATGCCGGTGCCGATCGCCACCCGGCTGTTGGCGCCTGCGCCGGTTGCCACCGCCAGCGGCGTGACGCCCGCAATAAACGCCAGCGAGGTCATGATGATCGGACGCAGACGCGTCCGGGCGGCGAGCAGCGCGGCGCGGGTCAGGGATTGCCCTTCGGCCACGGCGGCTTCGGCAAACTCGACAATCAGAATGGCGTTCTTCGACGACAGGCCGATGGTGGTTAACAGCGCCACCTGGAAGTAGACGTCGTTATTCAGCCCGCGCATCGTGGCGGCGAGCGCCGCGCCCAGCACCCCAAGCGGGATCACCAGAATGACGGAAATGGGCACCGACCAGCTCTCATACAGCGCCGCCAGACACAGGAACACCACGAGGATAGAAAGGGCGTAGAGGCTCATCGCCTGGCCGCTCGCCAGTTTTTCCTGCAGCGACAAACCGCTCCACGCCCAGGTGCTTCCGGCCGGCAGGGTGTTCGCCAGCTGTTCCATGCGACTCATTGCGCTACCGGAGCTGGCGCCGCTGGCGTTCTCGCCCTGAATCTCATACGCCGCCGAGCCGTTGTAGCGCACCAGGCTTTCCGGGCCATATTCCCAGTGGGTGGTGGCGAAGGCGGAGAACGGCGTCATGCTGCTGTCGCTGCCGCGGACATACCATTTGCGGAGATCGTCTGGCGAGGCGCGGGCGTCGCTCTCGCCCTGGATATAGACCTTCTTCACGCGGCCGCGATCGATAAAATCGTTCACGTAGGTGCCGCCCCAGGCGCTGGAGAGCGTGCTGGAGACATCGCTCAGGGAGAGCCCCAGCGACACGGCTTTGTTGTTATCAATATCCACCTGCAGCTGCGGCATTTGCGGCAGATCGTTGGCGCGCACGGCGTGCAGAGAGGCATCCTGGTTGGCTTCGCTAATCAGCTGATTTCGCATCTTCAGGAGCGTATCGCGGTCGGTGCCGCCGGTGGCCATCAGTTCGAACGTAAAGCCGTTGCTCTGGCCCAGACCGTCAACCGCCGGCGGCGTCATGGCAAAGACCGTGGCATCACGGATGGTGCCCAGCTGCTGCGTGGCGCGCAGGGCGATCGCCTGCGCGGTGTTCTGCTGACCCTGACGCTCGGACCAGTTTTTCAGCGAGACAAACGCCATCCCGGCGTTCTGACCGCTCCCGCTAAAGCTAAAGCCTTCGACGGTAAAAATCACATCGGTATTGGCTTTCTCTTTGGTGAGGAACCATTCGCGCACCTGGCGGCTGACCTCGGCGGTACGTACCGCCGTTGCGCCAGCCGGCAGGGTGTACTGCACCATGATTTCGCCTTGATCTTCCGTCGGCAGGAAACTGCCCGGCAGCTTCAGCATCGTCAGCCCCATCGCGGCGCAAAGCAGCGCGTAGATCGCCAGCATGCCGCCAGAGCGGCGTAATGCGCGTAAGACCTTATTCTGGTAGCCGCGCTCGGTTTTGCTGTAGAAACGGTTAAAGGCGCCGAAAAAGCCTTTTTTACGCGCTGGGGTGTGGCTCAGTATTGCGCCGCACAGGGCCGGCGTCAGGGTCAGCGCCACCACCACGGAGAGGATCATCGCCGAGATGATGGTCACTGAAAACTGGCGATAAATCACCCCGGTAGAGCCGCCGAAAAACGCCATTGGCAGGAACACGGCGGACAACACGAGGGCGATAGCGACCAGCGCGCCAGAGATCTCCCCCATCGATTTCTCGGTGGCCTCGCGGGCCGGAAGGCCTTCGTCGCGCATAATACGCTCGACGTTTTCGACCACCACGATAGCGTCATCCACCAGCAGGCCAATCGCCAGCACCATTGCAAACAGCGTCAGGGTATTAATGGAGTAGCCGAACAGCGCCAGCACGCCAAAGGTGCCCAGCAATACCACCGGCACCGCCAGCGCCGGGATCAGCGTCGCGCGGATATTCTGCAGGAACAGGTACATCACCACCACCACGAGGATAATGGCTTCGAACAGGGTCTGAATCACGTCCTCAACCGAGATCTTAATGAACTCGGTGCTGTCTTTCGGGTAGGCGACGTCGTAGCCTTCCGGCATCGCGCGTTTGAATTCAGCGATCTTATCCTTCACGGCAGTGGCCGTTTCGAGCGCGTTTGCGCCCGGTGACAGCATGACCGCCATACCCGCCGCCGGGTGGCCGTTCAGCTTCGCGGTGGCGGTGTAATCTTCGCTGCCCATTTCCACCCGTGCCACGTCGCTGATGCGCACCACCGCGCCGCTGGACTGGCTTTTGACGATGATATTGTTGAACTGCTCCACCGTCTGCAGGCGTGACTGGGCGCGCACGGTTGCGGTCAGCTGCTGGGCGTTTGACGAAGGCAGCGCGCCGATTTTACCGGCCGACACCTGCACGTTCTGCGCCTCGATCGCGCTCTGCACGTCCGAGGGCATCAGCGCGTAAGAGGCCAGTTTCGCCGGGTCGAGCCAGATGCGCATCGCGTATTCCGCGCCGAACACCTGCAGGCTCCCCACGCCTTCCACGCGCGCCAGCGGATCCTGCATGTTACTCACCAGCCAGTCGGCGATATCCGAGCTGCTGGCGGTATCGGTTTTATCGTAGACGCCCATAATCAGCAGAAAGTTACTTTGCGATTTTTGCACCGTGATCCCGGCCTGCTGTACCTCGGTCGGCAGGCGTGATTCCGCCTGCTGCACCTTGTTCTGCACCTGCACCTGGGCGGTATCCGGGTCGGTTCCCTGCTCGAAGGTGACGTTGATGCTCACCGAGCCGTCCGAGCTGCTGGTGGAGGTAAAATAGAGCAGGTTGTCCAGCCCGGTCAGCTGTTGTTCAATCACCTGGGTGACGCTGTTTTCCAGGGTTTGCGCGGAGGCGCCGGTATAGGTTGCGGAGATCCTGACCGACGGCGGGGCGACGTCCGGGTACTGCGCAACCGGCAGCGTGCGGATCGCCAGCATCCCGGCGAGCATGATCAGAATGGCGATCACCCAGGCAAAGACCGGGCGACGCACGAAGAAACGGGAAAACATCAGGCGTTTCCTCCGCTGTGTGTTATCTCTTCGGCTTTAACCTGCTGACCAACGGTAACGTTGTCGCGCCCTTCCACAATCAGCTTGTCGCCGGATTTCAGGCCGCTGAGCACCAGCCATTTGTCGCCGTAGGTTTGGCCGGTTTCCAGTTGACGCTGCTCCACTTTGCCGCTGGCATTCACCACCAGCGCCGTGGCGGCGCCTTTGGCGTCACGGGTAATCCCCTGCTGCGGCGCGAGGATCGCATCATTCATGACCCCTTCATCGACCCGTGCGCGAACGAACATGCCCGGCAACAGCTGCTGTTCAGGGTTCGGGAAGATGGCGCGCAGGGTGACTGACCCGGTTGACTCATCCACCGCCACTTCGGTCAGCGCCAGGCGGCCTTTTTCGCTGTAGGTGCTGCCGTCTTCCAGAATTAACGACACGCTCAGGGTATCGCTGTTGCTGCTGAGCGTCTGTTGCCGTAAGCGCAGCAGATCGGCGCTGGAACGCGTTAAATCGACGTTCATGCTCGCCAGCCCGCGAATGGTCGCCAGCGCGGTCTCCTGCTGCGCCGTTACCAGCGCCCCAGGAGTGACGGAGGAGATACCGATGCGCCCGGCGATCGGGGCGGTCACCGTGGTCCAGTTGAGGTTGATGCGCGCGCTCTCCTGCGCCGCTTTTTTCGCCGCCACGCTGGCCTGATCCTGCGCGCAGGTGGCTTTTGCGTCTTCGTAATCCTGTCGGGATACGCCGTCGTCTTTCACCAGCTGCGCATAGCGCCGGGCTTTCTGGCAGTCGGCCTGCACCAGCGCCTGCGCCTGTTTCAGCGCAGCGGCGGCCTCATCAAAGGCGGCGCGATAGCTGGCAGGATCGATCTGATACAGCGGCTGACCGGCTTTGACGGTATCGCCTTCGGTAAAGAGCCGTTTCTGAATAATGCCGCCCACCTGTGGGCGCACTTCCGCGCTCATGGCGGCGCTGGTGCGCCCGGTCAGTTCGCTCACTACCGAAACCGGCTGGCTCATCAGGGTGACAATCCCCACTTCCGGCAAGGGACGTTGGGGAGCCGATGTTTGCGCATTATCGCACCCCGTCAGGAGGAATAATGCGGTGATGCAGGCTGTGATGTTTTTCATACGTTTTTCCAGGGTGAATGCGGCCTGCCCTGTTAAAAAATTAACAAGGAGGAGGGTTATTTAAAGGCACAGCGATAACGCATCTCCGGCGTTGCCGGAAATGACAAAAAGGGAATGTTATATTCCCTGTTAATTATTTAAATGCGTTTACTTAGCAGCGAATAGCATATTTAGAATATCCTGATAAATCGGCTCTAATTGTTCTGGTGGCACTTTTAACGGGGTTAATCGACGGTAAATCGTCCCCTCGATCATGACGGCGGTGATCTCCACGCAGCAGCGGATATGGTCGTCGCTCAGATGGGGAAACTGCTTTTTCAGATGCCTGCAGGCGTTGGCGAACATACGCGCTTCTGCGTCGATGAGCATGGCGGCGACCTGCGGGTTACGGGTTGCCTCGGCGGACATTTCCAGCATCAGCGCATCGTCATCTTCGTTAAGCGTTTGCCGCCACGCGAGCGCCTGCGGCATACCTTCAACCAGCGTTTTGCCTTCCATTTCAGCGATACGTGCGTCAATGATACGGCGGATCATCTCTTCGATAATGGCATCTTTGTTACTGAAATAACGGTATATTTGCCCGACGCTGAGCGTTGCCTCGCTGGCGATTTGCGACATGCTGGCGGCGTGAAAACCGCTGGCGCGAAAGCAGCGCCGCGCGGCGGTGATGATCTCGTCCTGACGTAATTTCTGGCGTTCAGCAAGCGTGGCGTTCATCGTCGGTTACCGTGATAAAAAGTGAGAATGGTCGTTCTCATTATACGTTTTGCCTGCCCGTTGAAAAGACTTTTTTTATTTACATATTGAATGAATATTTCCACGGTTAAACAATGGAGGAAATAAGGAGTTTTTATGAAGGTTACGCTGTGAGATATTCTGAATGCGCTTAAATTAAGGAGAAAAATATGCACCTGAGCATTACCGATAATGTGACGCAGCAGGATAAAGACGAGTTATTTACCGGGCTGCGGGCCTATAATGGTCAGTTTCTGGACCTGACGAATTTCAGCGGCGATATTGCCGTTTATGCCCGCGATGATAATGGCACAATGCTCGGCGGCTTAATTGGCACGCGCAAGGGCGACTGGCTGAATATCGATTATCTGTGGGTCAGCCAGCAGGCGCGCGCAAAAGGGCTGGGCAGCCGGTTGATAAAAACCGCCGAAGAGGAGGCCAGACGCAAAGGCTGCAGGCATGCGCTGGTGGACACGGCGAGCTTCCAGGCCCGCCCGTTCTATGAAAAGCAGGGGTTTACCCTGCAAATGTCGCTGCAGGATTATCCCTACCAGGGTATGCAGAGACACTACCTGGCGAAGACCTTTTAACCGCCGATCCCACTGCCAATCACGGCCAGGGCGTGGCGTACAACGCTCTCCGGCGAGAGGGCCTGTAGCCTCTCGTCATTGCGCATCCGCGAGAAGGGCACCAGCACCAGGCTCAGCAGGGTGGTAAATAGCAGCTCCGGCGCAAGCGCGCGATTCAGTTTGCCTTCCTGCTGCCAGCGTTTAATGGTGGCGAGCGTCGCCTGATATTTATCGTCGCCAAACCGCGCCTGCAGGTGGGTGCGTAACACCGGCATCTCGCCAATCACTTCCTGCATCCACAGCGGCGCAAACCAGTGATATTGCCCGGCCAGTTCCGCCAGTACCTGCACCATTTGCGTGAGCGCCTTGACCGGAGAATCCGGATTTTCGGCGAAAATCGTCCCGATTTTACTCCGTAACGGCAGAAAACGTTCCTCAACCATCGCATCGAGAAGTTGCTCTCGCGAATTGAAGTAGTAGTGGAGCATGGCCGGGGTCACGCCCGCCTCTTTGGCGATCGCGTTAAGCGGGGTGCGGGCGATCCCCTGGCGGGAAAAGAGATCCAGCGCGATATCGAGCAGCTGTTCGCGGCTGGCGGTAACACGCTTGCCCCCGCGAGGGCGGCCGGGGCGGCGTGGTTCAGAATTATCCTTTTGTGCGGGCATAATGCAGCGATCTCTTGATCTTATTCATAACTTCCACAAATATTAATTACCTAATTAATTAATTTCAAGTGGTGCTTCATGGCGTCTGACTCAATGACTCAATCGCAAACCGGGCCGCAGCACAAGGCGCCGTCCGTGCGACTGCTGTTCAGCGCGCTACTGCTGGTGATGCTGCTCTCAGCGCTGGATCAGACCATTGTCTCGACGGCGCTGCCGACCATTGTCAGTGAGCTCGGCGGGCTGGATAAACTCTCCTGGGTGGTGACCGCCTATATCCTCAGCTCAACGATAGTGGTGCCCCTGTAC
>JAFACP010000400.1 GCA_023425455.1 Pseudomonadota bacterium
TTTGTCATAGGCGGCAATCGCTTCCTGAGTGTGGCCCGTGGTGGCCAGTAGCCGCGCCTGCTGGAGCGCCTGACGCCCTTCGGCAGTGGAAAGCAACATCGTATTGCGGGAGGACTGATAGGCACCAGAACCCGGCGCGATGGCTTTCAGTCGGTCCAGCTCTTTTTGCGCCCCGGCGTTATCGCCCTGGCGCAGCAGGTAGCGGAAGCGCGCGGCAATCACGTCAGGATTGTTCGGGTCAATCAGCTCGAGGCGATAGAGCGACTGACGAACCAAATCCTCACGCTGCGTCGACTCCCCCAGACGCACCTGTTCCAGCAGCTGTTTCTGCTGGGGAGAACTGGCTGCCTGCACCATCGGCATCAGTGCCAGGCCAAGCGATAAACTGAGTAGACTTACTGTGAACTTGCGCATTCCTGGCCCCAATCCGGTATGAATTCACCTGTCGCGGTGAAGCGAAAACGATGCTGATCCCACCCTTGTCCAAACAAGGTAAGCACGTAGCTGTAATAGGCATTGTTATCGGGAAAATGGTCGGCGACGCGCTGGCGCTGTACTGCTTGCGCATCACGATTTTGTAAAAAGGGCAGCAGAGATGCCGAAAAACCGACCGGCCCTTGTCCCTGCGGCTTTCCGCTGGCGATATCCACTTTTTCCGGCGGGACGCCCTGCTTCGTGGTTGCCGCCGCCATCGGCTGAAAACGTGCCAGCAGACGCACTTTCTGTGGGTCTTTGTCACTCATCATGCCTACCCACAGATAGACGCGGATGGCATCATAGCTCCCCACCAGCGAAGAGTGCGGCGCCAGCTGCCAGCCTTTCCCCTCACGGTACTGCACCCAGTTCGGCGAAAAGCCCTTTGGCGCCGTCTCCATCAGCAGACGTAAATTGGTGGCGCGCAGGGTCGTCCAGGGCGCGCCAAAGCGGGAGAAATAGTGGGCAAGCTGCGGCGGGAGATAGCTGGGATTAAACCGCCAGGCATTCGCTTCGGCAAAGCCGATTTTACCCGGCAGCAGCATCGGGCCCAGCCCCGGTACGTTCACCACTTCCTCTGTCGCGATGCGCCTGAGCAGCGCTTTGCCCACCCGCGTGTAGTCCGCCTCCTGCCACAAACGCCCGGCCTCCAGCAGCGTCCAGGCAATCCAGATATCCGCATCGGATGCCGAGTTAGGATCAATCACCGACCAGCTCTGTTTGTCCTTCTGCCCCCATAGCCAGGCGGGCAACGAACGACGTAAATCACCGCCAGCCAGATTGTCGCGCGTCCAGGCCAGCAGCTGGGCAAAGGTCTGACGATCGTTGGCGGCCAGCGCGAAGAACAGCGCATAGCTTTGACCTTCCGAGGTGGTGATTTTGCGCGCATCGCTCGGATCAATGACCCGACCGCCTTCGCTGATGTAGTCGGTTTTAAACTGCTCCCAGGCCGGCCAGCTGCAGGCGGCGCGAAGGTTCGTCGCCACCAGCATCAACGCCGTTAATACACACCAGCGAAAGGCTTTCATCACATCTTACTCATGATCCGGGTTCAGACGACGGCGGCTCAGGATACGCAGCAGACGCCACAGCACCCATGCCAGCAACACCACGCTGACGGCCGCCAGGATCGCCAGCAGCACCGGATGGTTGGACAGGGCATACCACAGACGCTCGAACCACGGCAGATGCCCCACATAGTAGACATCACCTACGCGCAGGCTATCGACGCCCGACTCACGAATGATGGAGACCGAACCAAACATCGCCGCCCGTTTGCCGCTGTCATTCATCGCATTATTCAGCAGCGTATATCCACGCGGGCTGTCCGCCAGTAACGCAACCACGCTACGCTGGTCGTTATACGGAGACTGGAAGCCAACAATCGCCGCCATTGGCCCCTGCGAGGTCACGGTCGTCTGCACGCTGGCCTGGCGATCGTTGCTGTCCGGCATAATGCTCGGGAAATCGGTCTGACGCAGCGGCGTTTTCACCCAGGACTGGGCGGCCTGCACCAGCAGATCCACACGCTTATCGTCTTTCAGCGCCGTCGGGAGGGTGCCGATCACCATAATGTCAGCATCTTTGTTCTGGATCTGGCTGCCATCGTCGGTGAGCGTGACGTTCAGCGCCGGCAGGCCGGTCTGCGCGCCAACGGTTCCCATGGTATCCAGCAGCGTCGTGAGCTGCAACTCGTCCGGCGTTTTTGGCATCACAACGATAGATTGCGACAGATCGGCCATCCGGCTGAACGGGAAGCTGGCGTTCGCGAACGCACGCAGATCCGGCATCGCAATAAAGTGGTACAGCTTCGAGAAGTCGATCGTCGATTCGTCGCCAATCACCACATGGTTCTGCACCGGCTGGAAGGTAATGCAGTTATCCGCCGAGCCGCCTGGCATCGGGTTCATATACTGGAAATCAAAACGCAGCTGGTTCACCGCACCGAGCTTCAGCGCCGGAATCGAAACATCCGTTTTACCGTCCAGCAGCCCCTGCAGTACCGGCAGGCGCAGCATCAGCTTATTGGTGTCCTGATTACTGGCAAGGCTAAAGGACTGCAGGAACTGGTTATTCAGACTGATGTCCATACGCGAGCTGTCTTTGGTGGCCGGCGCCGTATAGCGGTAGTTGAGGCTGATATCTATTCCGTTGGTTCGCAGCAGATACAGATCCGGCGGCAGGTTCAGCGACAGATTAACCGGCGACGGCTCCAGCCCCGTCGACTGCAGCTGCTCTTCATAGGTTTTCAGCTCGCCAAAGGTGATGGCGCGATCGGTTCGCACCCAGTTCGGCGCATCGTACGGTTTGCGTGGCAGCAGCGGTTTGACGTCGTTGACGGTCACGCTGTTGCCACGGAACAGCACATTACCCTGCGCAATACCTTTCGCGGCCTGCACCAGGTCTTTGTCATCACGACCAAACACCACCAGCAGCTTCACGTACGGGTTGTCAGGATGGTTCATAATCTCAACCGTCGGCGCGGTCACATCCGGATGATCGCGCAGGAAGGCCGGACGTTTTTCATTGGTGGCGAACACCACGGCGTTGCGGTCCGGCAGCTTATCGAACAGTACCGGGAAGCTCTGTCCGCGCCAGCCTGAACGGGAGCCAAACCAGGAGGTCACAATCGTCGCCGCCAGCTGTTGGGTAATGTCCGGGGAACCGGCAAACACCACGGGCAGCTTCAGCTGACGGTTGTCACGCGGGTCAAAGAACGGCACCGGAAACGCGGAAAGATCGTTTTTCAGCGCCAGCGACTGATAGGTCATCTGCAGGGAGCTGTTGCGCCCGACATCCATCCACAGCGTACTGCTGGCCGGGTTTTCACAAACGTCGCGGTAGTGGCCAACGAACTCCAGGCGAACGCGGTTAAAGTCGGTAATAAACAGCGGGTTGATGGGCACCTGCGCCAGCGTTTTTTTACCCAGTTGCTCTTTGGTAACGGGCAGAACATCCATCAGTTCGTCGTTCAGGTAGACTTTGAGCTGCGACTGTACCGGCAGTAAAGCAGGCGACGGCGTGTACTCGAGGTTCAGCATCGCTTTCGATACCACTTCATCGCTGCGCATACCGAACTCAAGGCCGCCGTTCGGGTTGATCCCGCGCAGAATCATACTGCCCGGCGGGGGGGCTATCTGCGCAAAGGTCAGCTTCACATCGCGTGACGGCGCATTGGCCGCAACGATGGGCGCGCTGGCGCCACGCACGCCAGGCATCACCTGCCCGACAACCGGCTCCTGCACCGCGGCATCGCCCTCCGTCGGCTGCGCGGAGACGACGTTTTCCGCCTGCTCGGTCGCTTGCGCCGCCGTGGCCGCCGCGTCATCAGGCGCCGCGACAGCTGTTGTTGAGGGAAGCGCACTTATCCCCATTGCCACTGCACATAACCAGGAAAGTTTTGTTTTCATCGCGTTATCATCATTGTTGAGCCATAACCGGGTCCGTTTGTTTCGCATCATCCCGCTCAGGCCGACGAGGAATAAACGAGACAACCCAGGAAACAAGCGAAGTAAGAGACCGGAAAATTAATTTCACAGACGACGGGGCAAATTCGGCGAGGTGACGATACCCACGGAACCCCAGCTTCAGAATATCCAGCAGACTTTCCAGAGGTTTATCTTCCGGGAAGCTGTCCTGCCAAAGCGCCCACGTATCCGCACGCGCAAACGTACACTGCACAAAATCGATATGCTGCTTTTTGGTCAACGGCATTAGCTGCAGACCCACTTCATTGCCAAACACCCGAACAACCTGCGCCGGGAAGACATATTCCTGCTGGCCGCGCTTGAGCAGCAGGTTGACCTTTTGCCCTTCCAGCACCTTCGCCTGGCCGTTGATTTTGATCCCCAGGCCGCCGTCAGAGAAGTCATGCACGGTGCAGGAGAAGAGATGTCCATCTTCACGGGCCACCGCCGCAGGCATACTGATTTCAACACGGTGTGAGCGGCGCACCTGCTTACTCTCCACCGAGACCGCCACGGCCCCCCCGAGGATAATCAGGTTGTAGAACACCCAGGCCATACTCACGAAGACCGTTAGCACCTCATTTTCAGGGCCGTAGAAGTAGCGCCAGATCCCGGCAATAACGCCAATAATATTCAGCAGCACCAGGAAGATATACGGACGGGAAATGACCCAGTCGACATACTCTTCCTCCACCAGCCCGCCCTTCGCGGTGACGTTGAACTTGCCCTTGTGCGGGTTGATAAGCGCCACCATCGTCGGCGGCGCGATATACCAGGCCAGCACCGTCTCGTAAATTTCACTCCAGAAAGAGTGGCGATATTTGCCCTGAATTTTGGAGTTGGTCAGGCTGGCGTGGATCATGTGCGGCAGCACGAACAACGCAATCATCAACGCAGGCGCGTAGATGATGTAGGCATGCAGCAGTAAAAACGCCAGCGGCGCGGTGAGGAAGATAAGCCGCGGAATACCGGATAAGAAGTGGAACATGGCGTTGACGTAACACATACGCTGCGCCAGCTTCAGTCCTTTACCAAATAGCGGATTATCGAGACGGAAAATCTGCACCATCCCGCGCGCCCAGCGAATACGCTGGCCGATATGCGCCGAGAGCGATTCCGTCGCCAGGCCTGCTGCCTGAGGAATTCGCATATAGGCAGAGGTATAACCGCGACGGTGAAGACGCAGCGAGGTGTGAGCATCTTCCGTGACGGTTTCTACGGCAATACCGCCGATTTCATCCAGCGGCTTACGGCGGATAACCGCACACGAGCCGCAGAAGAAGGTAGCATCCCACATGTCATTCCCGTCCTGCACCAGACCATAGAACAGCGTCCCCTCGTTCGGCGTTTTACGGAACCGCCCCAGGTTGCGCTCAAACGGGTCCGGCGAGAAGAAGTGGTGCGGGGTCTGCATCATCGCCAGCTGTTTCTCTTTCAGGAACCAGCCCATGGTCATCTGCAGGAACGAGCGCGTCGGCACGTGGTCGCAGTCAAAGATGGAGACAAATTCCCCGGTGGCATATTTCAGCGCGTTGTTGATGTTCCCGGCTTTGGCATGTTCGTGGGTGGTGCGGGCGATATATTCCACCCCAACCTCCTGAGCAAACTGGCGGAACGCTTCACGGCCGCCGTCGTCCAGGATCCAGATTTTGAGCTTATCTTTCGGCCAGTCGATACCCAGCGCGGCGTAAATGGTATTTTTTACCACGCTCAGGTCTTCGTTATAGGTTGGCACGAAGAGATCCACCGACGGCCACTGCGCGGTATCTTTCGGTAACGGCACGGGCTGACGATTCAGCGGCCAGATAACCTGGAAATAGCCCAGCACCAGCACGATCCACGCATAGGTTTCAGCAAACAGCAGCACCAGCCCGCACACCAGGCTTACCGGGTCGTCCCAGTTCAGGGTCGACGTATAGCGCCACCAGATATAGCGGCAGGAGACGGTCAGCGACAATACAATCAGCATCAGGGCCGAGAAGCGTCCCGGGATACGTCGGACCAGCAGCGCCACGCCCCACAGCAGGATCAGGAAGGTAAATTGCGCCAGCGGGTTAAAGGGCTGCGTGATGCAGACCAGCGCCAGGATCAGCGAGAACACCACGATCACGCCAAGGATAAAACGCCGAACGCCCGGATGCAGATGCCCGAGCTCTTTGTGTTCATCAAGATGGCTGGTTTTGTGCCCCACCCGGTCAGGCAATCTGGCCAGCCACTGGTGATAGCGTTCACGCAAATTCTGCACGCGGTCAACGCTGCGCCAGCGCGGCGTCACACTTTCATGAGAGGCGGCGGTGACCACCAGCCACAGCGCCTGAATGGCATAACGCGCCGGATCTAATGGCCGCGGCTTATCGGGATTGATGTGTGGATAGAGTTCGCTATGGCGCGCGCGAATACGCTGCCAGCGCGGGTGTTCAAGAGGCATGAACATCCAGGCCAGTATCATCCAGAAACAGCCCAGCGAGGCGCTCAATGACGACGCGCCGTGACGGCGGTAATGCCGGTAACGTTCGCTTAAACGCGAGCTGACCGGTGGAATGAGTAACCAACGCGTCAGACGGCTCATACTGCGCTCCCGTCAGGTGCCTGACGCCCGGCGTAGTGCAGTAAACACCAGTTTGCCAGCGTCAGGATCTCTTCCGCCGCCAGGGCGTCGCTCCGGTATTCACCGAGCGGTTGTTTCGAGGCCAGACACTCCGCCATGCCCTCATCGCGATGAATGACAATCGGCAATAAACGACGCTGACTTTGCAGCCAAATCTGGTACAGATCGTCCTGGATCTGGCTGTTGAGGCGCAGATCGTTAACCAGAATATGGGCATTTGCCGGTAAAACTTGCTGATGCAGGCGAATATGGCAATTCGCATCAACGTTCGCGACGCTGAGCATATGATCGCACTGTTCAATAAGCTGGCGGGTAAGCGGCGCATAGCCGTGCGGCAGGTCCAGCAATATCCACTGGTAATGTCCCTGCGCCTTCAGGCGCTGCAGAGCGGTGATAAACGACGCCAGTCGGTGCTGACTGGTGTAGCACTGCTCACGCTCTGTCGGCGTTAACTGACCAAAGGGCAGCAGATCGAGCTGCGAGGTATAGCGTAAGCCGGCGTCTCGCCAGTCTCGCCCTTCCAGAATTGCGCGCGCCCAGCCTTCTGTGCGAGCAAAATCGACATTGAAAGACATGCGCAACAAGTTGTCAGGGCAGGCATCAATAACCAGCACCGATTCGCCTAAAAGCTGTAATGACCACGCCAGCGCCGCTGTGACGGATGTTGTTCCCACTCCACCACGGACGCCCTGTAATCCTAGTATGGCCATCAATGGCTCCCTTATTGTTGTTGGGCTAATTCAGCTAATAACGGCCAGCGTTTAATCGCCGCGGCCAACTGTTCCCGCTGGGAAATATCGGTGTAATCTATTTCAGGCAATGAAAACGCCTGGGTCAGAGCCAGAAAATCATTTTGGAATGTGTAGCCCAGAGCGGAGTCGACTGAGGTTCCAGGTTCGTTATTATGCATTCTTATTGCATCCCTTTAAGTAAAGACGCGACCTCAGACGTAGCGGGCTTCCTGCCCGATGAAATTTCGTTTACATGCTAAATCTGATGTTCTTTAATTTCAATGTTAGGTTTATTTCTACGCTTTCGCTAGTAAACTGAGATACAGATAAATTAGACGAAAAGAGGGACGCCGTGGACTCCATATTTTCTATTGGCATCGAGTCATTATGGGACGAATTGCGCCACATGCCAGTCGGAGGAGTCTGGTGGGTTAATACGGATCGCAATAATGACGCCATCAGCCTTGTAAATCAGACGATTGCCGCGCAGGAGAAGGACGCCCGCGTCGCGGTTATCACGATGGGTGACGATCCGAAAAAAATCATCAGCCTCGCTGACGATCGGGGTCCGCAAACCGTTCGATTATTTTCCATGCCTGCTGAAGCGGATAGTCTATACTTTTTGACCCGCGATATTCAGTGCTCGGTTGATCCGGAACACTATTTAGTGATTCTCAAATGCTCAAATAATACGCTGCAAAATATTGCCGCAGAGAAACTGTTGCGCTGGCTGGAAAAAATCAATAAATGGGCAAAAAATCAGAACTGCACGGTATTGGTCATCAATCCGGGCAGTAATAACGACAAGTTATTTTCCCTTTTAATGACAGAATATCGCTCTCTTTTCGGTCTGGCGAGTATCCGCGACCAGGCCGACAGCTATCTTTACGATATTGCGTTCTGGTGTAATGAAAAAGGGGTGAGCGCCCGGCAGCAGCTTACGCTCAGACATCGTGATGGCGAATGGCATCTTACGCAGCAGGAAGAGACGGTGGTGCAGCCTCGCAGTGATGAAAAACGCATTCTCAGCCATCTTGCCGTATTAGAGGGTGCCCCAGCGCTTTCGGAAAACTGGTCGCTGTTCGACACCAACGACGCGCTATTCCATGAAGCCCGCACAACCCAGGCGGCCACCATTGTCTTCTCGTTGATGCAGAATAACCAAATCGAAACCCTGGCCCGGCAAATTCATACCTTACGCCGCCAGCGCGGCAGCGCGTTAAAAATCGTCGTGCGTGAAAATAACACCAGCCTGCGCGCGACCGATGAGCGCTTATTGCTGGGCTGCGGCGCAAATATGATCGTTCCGTGGAATGCCCCGCTTTCCCGCTGTCTGACGCTTATCGAAAGTATTCAGGGCCAGCAGTTCAGCCGTCACGTCCCGGAGGACGTTGGCACGTTACTCTCGATGACGCAGCCCATGAAACTGCGTGGGTATCAAAAATGGGATACCTTCTGCGATGCGGTCGGCAATATGATGAGCAACACCCTGCTGCCGGCAGACGGCAAAGGGGTGATGGTTGCCCTGCGGCCGGTACCGGGCATTCGCGTCGAACAGGCGCTGACCCTGTGCCGCCCTAATCGTACCGGGGATATCATGACCATCGGCGATAATCGGCTGGTGCTGTTTTTATCTTTCTGCCGGGTCAACGATCTTGATACCGCGCTTAACCATATTTTCCCTTTACCGGTCGGGGATATTTTCTCGAACCGTATGGTGTGGTTTGAAGATAATCTGATCGCCTCCGAGCTGCTGCAGATGCGCGCCCTCACCCCTGAGCAGTGGGCCAAACCGCTGCCAATGACCGGCGATATCAAACCGATTCTCAATGCCACGCATGATGGACGTGTCTGGCGTCGGGTTCCTGAACCGCTGCGCTTATTACCCGAAAACGGAGAAACCGTCTCATCATGAATATCAGCGATATCATTCAACTGGTCGTACTCTGCGCGCTGATCTTTTTCCCGCTCGGCTACTATGCGCGTCATTCACTGCGCCGTATCCGCGATAACGCCAGAGTACTTTTTATGAAACCTCGCTACGTAAAACCAGCCGGAACACTGACACGGGCTCCGAACGTCAAGGCAAACCGAAAACATGACTAACTCTACCTATACCACTTCGGCACCCTCGCCGCTCTGGCAATACTGGCGCGGCCTTTCTGGCTGGAACTTCTACTTTCTGGTGAAGTTTGGTCTGCTATGGGCAGGCTATCTGAATTTCCATCCTCTTCTTAACCTGGTGTTTATGGCATTCCTGCTGATGCCTGTCCCGAACCTGACCCTGCACCGCTTACGCCACTGGGTTGCCATTCCGGTTGGTTTTGCGCTGTTCTGGCATGACACCTGGCTGCCTGGGCCGGATAGCATCATGAGCCAGGGCTCGCAGGTCGCGGGCTTCAGCGCCGACTACATGCTGGACCTGGTTGAACGCTTTATTAACTGGCAGATGATTGGCGCCGTGTTTGTGCTGCTGGTCGCCTGGCTGTTCCTCGCCCAGTGGATCCGCGTAACGGTCTTTGTCGTCGCCATCATGATCTGGCTGAACGTTCTGACAATCGCTGGCCCGGCCATCGCGCTGTGGCCTGCGCAAACTGCGACAACCGCCAGCGTCGCGAGCGGTGCAGCAACAGCAAACGCAGCAACGACGGGCGAAACGCCGGTGGTGGGAGATATCCCGGCGCAGACCTCGCCGCCAACGTCAACAAACCTTAATGCCTGGCTCTCCACGTTTTACACCTCAGAAGAGAAGCGTCAGACCAAATTCCCGGACGCGCTGCCAGCCGATGCCCAGCCGTTCGAATTGCTGGTGATCAATATCTGCTCCCTCTCCTGGTCCGATGTGGATGCCGCTGGCCTGGCATCGCACCCGCTGTGGTCGCACTTCGACATCCAGTTTAAAGACTTTAACTCTGCCACCTCCTACAGCGGCCCGGCAGCCATTCGCCTGCTGCGCGCCAGCTGTGGTCAGTCGTCGCATAAAAACCTGTATCAGCCGGCAGGCAATCAGTGCTATCTGTTCGATAACCTGGCGAAACTGGGCTTTACCCAGCA
>JAFACP010000448.1 GCA_023425455.1 Pseudomonadota bacterium
TTAACTCGCTTTGCGGCTGTCCGTCCAGCGCGCCGGGGGGGAAAATAAAGAAGAAATTTGGCCGCAGGCTTTCCCAGTCCACCTTACGCAGGCTGGTCACTTTGGCACTGAAGTCCTGCGTATCACCGGTAAAGGTCACGCTATCCCCCAGACGCACGTTCAGACGCTTTGCCAGCCCCTCTTCCATCGACACTTCACCGGCTTTCGGCGGCCAGCTTCCGGCGGTCACTGGGTTGTGTTCTGGGCGTTTGTCCTGCCACGTCAGGTTCAGTTCGCGATTGAGCGACTCGTCCTTATCGCCCTCCGTCGGCTGACCATTAATTTGTGTCAGACGGGCGCGAACGATCGGGTAGAACGACTCAGGCACAACCTGGTGCTCAGCGAGAAAAGCCTTCAGCGGCGTAACCTGGTCAGGGGCGATATTGAGCAGGAAATAGTTCGGGCTTTCCGGCGGCAGCTGCTGTTGCCAGCGATCCAGCAGATCGCCGCGCAGCACCAGTAAAAGGGCCAGCAGCATAAACGACAGTGAAAATGCGGAAAGCTGGCTCAGCGTCGACCACGGCTGGTGCAGCAGGCGATTAACCGCCAGCCTGAGCGGAAGGGACTTCAGCGTCAGGCCCCGCAGCACGTTGAGCAGCATCCAGCCCAGCACGCCGCACAGCAGCGCCAGCACCACGGCCCCGGCCAGTACCGCCCACAGCAGCGTGCTGCCCCCCATCAGCCAGGCCAGCAATCCAACCGCCAGCGCAATCACCAGCGGAAGATAAAACTGCAGCGGCCAGACCCTGGCCACCGCGTCGCGGCGCAACACGCGCAGCGGCTGAGTGGCGAGCAGCATCCGGTATGGACGCAGCCCCACCAGCAGCGAAATCACCGTCATCGCGCCAGTCGCCCACAGCCATGGCCACAGGCTGGCCGGCGGCAGTGCTACGGGCAGCACCGGTTTGAGCAGCACCATCAGCACCTGTTCAAACAGCAGCCCTATCGCCCCGCCGGTGAACGTCGACAGCGCCAGCAGCATCAACCACTGGCCGACAATCAGCCTGCGCAGTTGCGCGCTGCCGGCGCCCAGGGTTTTGAGGATCGCCACCAGATCATAGCGGCTGCGGCAGTAATGCCCCATCGCCACCGCCACCGCTGCCACCGCCAGCAGCAGAGTGAGCAGCGCCGAGAGCAGCAGGAACTGCTGAGCCCGCTCCAGCGACTTCCCGAGCGCGCCCTCGTCCTGCTCCAGCCCATACCAGCGGTGCTCTGGTTTGAGCTGCGGCAGCAGCCACTTTTCGTACCCCTCAAGCTGCGCTGGCGTGCCGCCAAACTTGTAGCGCCAGGTGACCCGGCTACCCGGCTGTACGGCCCCGGTTTTAGCCACATCGGCGGTATTCATCAGCAGGCGCGGGGCCAGTTGAAAAGGGTTGAACCCTGAGTCAGGCTCCTGGATCACCTCCCCGGCGATTTTTAGCGTCGCGTCCCCCACGTCGATACTGTCGCCGGTTTTCAGGTTCAGCAATGCCATCAGGCGCGGGGCCAGCAGTACCGTGCCTGGCGCCGGTTTTAACGCTGGCGGCAGGGTCTGCAGCTCGCCGTACATCGGGTAGATACCATCGACGGCTTTCACGCTCGCCAGCTGCGGCGTGTCGCCCGCGAAGGTCATGGTCTGGAAGGTTAGCTGCTCCCCGACCTTTAAGCTCCGCTTACGCGCCTCGTCAATCCAGCCCGGTGGGACAGCGCGCGAACTTTGCAGCGCCCGGTCACCGGCCATAAACTCGCGGCTTTGCTGGCTTAACCCTTTTTCCATCCGATCGCTGACGCTGCCAAGCGCCAGTACGCAGGCTACCGCCAGACTTAACGCCAGCCAGACAATCAGCAGCGAAGGTGAGCGCCACTCGCGCCAGAACCAGCGGGCAATCATGAGACCTCCTCCAGCGTGCCGTTGACCAGACGCAGGCGGCGGTCACAGCGTGCGGCCAGCTGCGGATCGTGCGTCACCAGGATAAGCGTGGTGCCATGTTCGCGGTTCAGCGAAAACAGCAGGTCGGCGATCTTATCCCCGGTCTTACGATCCAGATTGCCCGTCGGTTCATCAGCAAACAGCACTTCCGGGCGACCGTTGAACGCCCGCGCCAGCGCGACACGCTGCTGTTCGCCGCCAGAGAGCTGCGCCGGAAGATGATCGAGCCGTTTCTCCAGCCCAAGCTGGCCGAGCAACGCCCGGGCCTGTTCCCGGCTCTGACGGCTATTCTCCCCGCGCAGCAGGCCCGGCAGTTCGACGTTTTCCAGGGCGTTGAGGGTGGGGATCAACATAAAGGACTGGAATACAAAGCCGATATGCCGGGCGCGCAGCGCGGCGCGGGCCTCTTCATCCAGAGTATGTAGCGGCTGCCCCACGAGGTTGACCTCTCCGCTGCTGCCGTCATCCAGCCCGGCGAGGATCGCCAGCAGCGTAGACTTCCCGGAGCCTGACTCGCCAATCAGGGCGAGGGTTTCGCCACGTTTGACAACCAGTTCAACTCCGGTGAGGATGGAAAGCTGGTGTTCCCCCTGACCGACGGACTTCTTAAGACGATGAACTTCAACACCGTTTTCCGCTGGCATTTGCCCTTCCTGTTTCTGATTCTGATGACATTCCGCGCGGCGGCAGCGGACACGTTTCTGGTTCTCGGCGACAGCCTGAGCGCTGGCTATCGCATGGCGGCGAGCGCCGCCTGGCCTGCATTGCTCAATGACAAATGGCAGAGCAAAACGACCGTGATCAACGCCAGCATCAGCGGTGATACCTCGCAGCAAGGGCTTGCGCGACTGCCGGCCTTGCTCAAACAACATCAGCCGCGCTGGGTCCTGGTTGAGCTGGGCGGAAACGACGGATTGCGCGGATTTCAGCCTCAGCGAACCGAGCAAACGCTGCGCACTATTTTGCAGGAGATCAAAGCCGCCAACGCCCGGCCGCTGCTGATGCAAATTCGCCTGCCCGCCAACTACGGTCGTCGCTATAATGAAGCCTTTAGCGCTATCTACCCTAAGCTTGCCAAAGAGTTTGATATTCCGCTGCTGCCATTTTTCATGGAAGAGGTCTATCTGAAACCCCAATGGATGCAAGACGACGGTATTTACCCCAACCGTGATGCCCAGCCCTTTATTGCCGACTGGATGGCAACACGACTGGCTCCTTTAGTTAAACATGACTCGTCAAACAGCTGAGATCCTGACAGGTAAAGTTATGCAAAAATCAGTCTTAATAACAGGATGTTCCAGCGGAATTGGCCTTGAAAGCGCCCTTGAATTAAAACGTCAGGGTTTTTGGGTACTGGCAGCCTGCCGTAAACCCGACGATGTTGAGCGTATGAACGGCATGGGATTAACCGGCGTATTACTGGATCTGGATTCGCCGGAGAGTATCGAACGTGCGGCCGATGAGGTGATCACGCTGACCGGTAACCGCCTGTTCGGCCTGTTCAATAATGCAGGCTATGGTGTATACGGCCCGCTGCAAAGCATCACGCGCGACCAGTTGGAGCAGCAGTTTTCCGCCAACTTTTTTGGCGTGCATCAGCTCACC
>JAFACP010000004.1 GCA_023425455.1 Pseudomonadota bacterium
ATTGATTTACGCTCAAAATACTATGTTAAACCTAAAGCTGACCATCCCTGGCTTACGCGCCGAACGCAAAGTCATCAGCAAGTTAAGCCCCCGAAGTTACCTAAAAAGAAGCCTGATCCCGATAAAATAGATTGAAACCAAGAGCGATTCGGTTGAGTGCATATCCATTCATAGGGTAGATTCTTAAGTCGCGTTTCTGGTGTTCATTTTCGGGGGGGTTGTTACTTGTTTTACCGGGGATATGCCAGAAACGCGCTGAGTCAGTCTGGGCGGTGCGCGTAATGCGGCGTTATGGTAAATAGCCTATGCTAATGTCCGCTAAGAGCGAGGGGCGGCCATTTCCTGTGGAATGAAATCACAGCAGCTAGCGACAATAAATATGGTTATTAAAGCTGTAGCGATTAAGTAGTTTCTGTAAAATTCTACGACAACTATGCAGCCATGGCTGTCATTTCAGCTCATAGGTAATCTGTTATGCCAATTTCTATTAAAGCCACGAAAAACACCAGTACAGGCATCAGGGGAGTACAGCGATATGGAGAAATGTATCGCTGGCGTGTTGATGCTGTCAGGTTCAGAAGCCTAACAGGACAAGATCCAACACCGCTATTCATTGCGCGTCTTAATGAGCGTGAATCGGGATGTGTAGACTCTGTTAGTTTTCATACTATTGAGGATGCAGGGGATGACCTTTGTAAGTTTTTAAAAGCTATGACTGGTGCTTCATTTGAGTACTAATGCCACTACTCGAAATTACTCATTACTCTTTTCATAACGTCCGCTCCTGGCACACAGCAGACAAACACGTGACGCTGTAGGTCTCCTGAGAGCGAGAAGCGGACCTTGATAGATCACCATTAACTGTTGTCGGCTCACGAGATAATTTATCGTTACTCAAACTCAGTTCATCGCCGATGAGAGGCTGAATCGTCCATTTAGCATAATTGTTGTGGCAGAAAGAGATGCCTTTCTGCCACATATGGGGTCAGTTTACTTTTGGAAAATCCACCACGGTGTCATTCACACGGTTGATCATATTCGTAAACAGAATCGCACTGACTGCACTGATGACTTCCACCACCTGCCGATCGCTAAAGCCTGCTGCCTGAAAACGACTGACGGATTCTTCTGGTAAGGTGTTGCGGGTCGTCACCAGCGTTTTTACAAATTTGACCAGTGCATCAATGTGCGGATCTTCCGGGAATTCTCCACGGCGTAATGTCTGAATTTGCTCAACGCTGTAACCTGCCATTT
Source organism: Pseudomonadota bacterium (assembly GCA_023425455.1). Lineage (GTDB taxonomy): Bacteria > Pseudomonadota > Gammaproteobacteria > Enterobacterales > Enterobacteriaceae > Enterobacter. Next base: position 1,255 of record JAFACP010000004.1, read on the forward strand.
TCCCGGTCAACGTATGCGCCGCCAGACAGTAATCACACCCTGACACTTCACTGACCACAAGGTTAACGGCTTCAATTTCCTGTTTGCTCAGCTGACTTTTAGCCAGCGTGGCGTTGTGTTGCAATGCCTGACCCAGCATGTCGGGGGCAATCCCGATGGTCTGGTAGGCATTCGGGACTTTACCCATCGCCCGTTTAATGGCGCTGAAGAGTTCTGCAGTCTTGCCAGTGGCATTTTCAGGTTGTACGGAAGTTAAACGGCTCATCATTTTTTCCTTTCAGTTTAAGGGTTTCGCCGTATCGGCGATGAGCACATAATAGGGCGCAGCCGACGGGCATGCAGGCCGTATCGTCTCGATTATTTGTCTTATCGTCTCAGGAGTCAGAGTGGACAATCTCAGCCGCTTGCTTTCCTTACTGGCACCAACATGTAGCGTCAATCTTCACTGCCGTTTTACCGGGCGCTGGGATGCCGACCATCCGCAACAAGCCGACGGTATTGTGCCCTGGCACGTCATTCTTCGTGGCGAAACCCGGCTGATTGTTGAGGGGAAGACGTTCGACGTGCGCGCGGGTGATATCATTCTGTTCCCGCACGGATCGCCACATTTACTGCAAAGTCTGGTGGACTGGGGGCAGGTTGTACCTGCTCAGGTCAACAATAATGGCATCGTCACTGAAGTGTGGACGGAAGGACCGGGGCCTGCGGTCGAGGTATTGTGTGGCGATTTTCATTTCGGGCCGGGTTATCGCTGGATGTTCGCCGATGAAACGACGCTGATCCATCTCCATGCCGATGAGCAACACGATTTCCCTGAACTGGAAACACTGCTGGGTATGCTGGTACGCGAAAGTCTTGGCGGTTTGCCGGGGAGTACGAGTATCGTGAAAGGGCTGGCAGATACGTTGCTCGCGCTAATCCTGCGTATTTTGCTGTCGTTGCACGAGCCTCCCGCGGGTGTGTTACGGCTACTGAGCGACACACGTCTTGCTCCCGCCATACTGGCCGTCATCGCCGATCCTGCGTCGCCATGGACGATGGAGTCGATGGCGAAACGCTGTTTTCTGTCCCGTGCCACTTTCGCCCGCCACTTTTCATACAGCTACCATCAGACGCCCCAGGTCTGGCTCAACCAGTTACGAATGGTGCTGGCGGCAAGACTGCTTTCAGAAGAGAAAAACCTGACAGCGGAGAGAGTGGCCGAACAGTGTGGTTTTTTGTCGCTGTCGTCTTTTTCTAAAGCGTTCAAAAAAACCTGGGGCATAACGCCTGCTCTGTACCGTAAACGTGGGTACAGCACAACGACCACTGGCAACGAGCTCACCCAGGTGGATAAGATTAACCGTCAGCGGGCTGAGAATTAGACAGCAGAGGTTAGCGAGGTAACCTGCAGATCGGCCATGCCGTCAATTGCGTGGACCAGTGTGTTGAACGGTGCTGCCTGGGTATGCTTTTCCAGCATCAGGGCTGACTGCCAGCGTTCAATCATCATAAACTGGTGATCATTTTCACGGTTCATGTACAACTGATACTGTAAACACCCGGGTTCCCCCTGCACATCGCGTTCGACAGTTTTAAGTGCCAGAAGTACCTTTTCTCGTGCGCCCTGCCGGGCGGTAATAGTGGCAACAAGCGTAATATTATCGTGCATATTCGAACGTCCTTTCAGTGATAAACCATGCCGTTAGCCTACGCTCATGGGAAAGAAAAATAACCCCATGAACCCGGTTAACACCTTCACTGGATGAGTGAAAACAGTCGTACGGCTTAACGTCCCGCGCGAAGCGACTGAGGTGAAATGCCATACCCGCGAATAAACACCTCCCGCATATGCCGTCTGTCGCGAAAACCGGACTCGCGGGCAATGGCATCCAGTGATAGGCGGCTTTGCTCAATCATCAAGCGCGCGGCCTCAAGCCGCAGCCCTTCAATCGCTTTCGCCGGAGATTTGCCTGTCTCCTGACGAAACAGGCGGCTGAGCTGGCGAGCACTGACATGCACCGCATCGGCAAGGATTTCCACCGTCAGCGTTTTGCGCAGATTGTGGCGGGCATATTCCAGCGCTGTTTGCAGACGATCTGAGCGAGGTGCCAGGGCAAGCATTTCCGAATGCTGTTTCTGACCGCCGGAGCGACGCTGATTCATCACCAGGCGATGCGCGACCGTACGGGCAATGTCTGCACCGAGATCTTTCTCCACCATACCGAGCGCCATATCCAGTCCGGCGGTCATGCCTGCAGACGTCCAGATAGTGTCATCAATAATAAAAATACGATCATCTTCAAGCTGAATCGTGGGATGCCGCGAGGCCAGACTCTGTGAGTGTGCCCAGTGCGTGGTGGCTCGTTTTTGCTCCAGCAGGCCAGCCTGTGCCAGCACAAATGCACCGGTACAGACTCCGGCAATCCTGCGTGCCTGACGGGCGGTGGTTTGCAGAAAATGAATCACTCCGGGGCTGGCGGGATCCTCAACAGGTGAAAGTACGCCGGCTATCAGCCAGGTATCCACCAGAGTTTCCTCAGTCAACTTCGTCGAATCCACGCCGATACCCGAAGAAGAACGTACGGTTCCTCCGTGTTCGGAGTAGACCACCGGCTGGTAAAACGGATGTTCAGCCACCAGATTGGCAAACTCAAATACCGTCAGCGTAGACAGCGCCAGCATCTGAAAATGATCGGCAATGATTAATCCTATGCGGTGCACTGGAACTCCTTTATGACAGGCGGACTGATTGATATTCCGCGCAGCGGGCCCGTAACCGCTCAGAAGTCCACAGGCTGGCCAGTGCCAGCAGCAGGAACATTACTGAGCTTATCATTACACCGTAAAAACCCGACAGGGGATAAAGCCATGACGCTACAGCCGATCCAAAACCAATGCCGCAGAACATAAAGGCGCTGGTTAATGCCAGCGAAATTCCACGCGTTTCTGCGGTCGAGATCTCCACAATACGCCGCTGTTGAGTGGGCCATAACAGGTCAGTGGAAAAGGCCCAGACTACCAGCAGGAGATACAGCAATGACAGCTGAGCTGGCAATAGCATGACGAGCAGCATATCCGTCACCAGTAACATCAGACCGGTAACCAGTAAGTGTTCCGCGCTGAAGTGGCGTGCCGCACGGGCAACAAAAAGATTCCCCACAATACCGGCAGCACCGATAACAGCCAGAGCGACAGAGATAGCTGACGTATCACCCTGCCAGCGATCGCGGATCATCGGTGAAATAAAGGCGTACATATCGTACACACCGGAAGTGATAAAAAAGACGACCAGAAAAGCGGCCAGTGATTTGCCCTCCTTGAGGACCATGCCAACCTGGCGTAAGCGGATATCAACACCTTTGACGACGTCCGGTACCAGCAAAAATACGGCACCTGCAGTGAGAACACTCACCAGCGCGATAAGCGTGAATAGCATACGCGCCCCCCAGACAGTGGCCAGCCATGCCGCCAGCGGAATACCGACCATACTGGCCATAGATACACCCAGCAGGATCATGGCAATAGCGCTGCCACGCTCCTCAGGGGCGACTAACTCTGCACCGAGCGCAATCAGTACCGGCCCGATCAGGGAGGCACCCAGGCCCATTACAATCCGCGAAGCCACCAGTACTTTGTAGTCCGGCGCGATGGCAAAAATCAGGGCTCCCAGCCCAAATACCAGCATGCCTGCCAGCACCTGTGCTCTGCGCATGAACTTGCCGAACATAACCTGCGCCAGCGGCGCGCCCAGTGCAAATGTCAGACCGAAAATGGAGAGCAGGCGGGCACTTTGAGCGTCACTGATGCCCCATTCCTGGGAAATGGGGACCAGACTACCCGCCACGGAAAGCGAACCGGTCGCCTGAATAAAATAGGCCAGGCTAAGCGCCCATAATGCACGCTTTTGAAATGCGGACAGGTGATTTTGCATCATAAACTCCAGAGAGGGGGCAGTTGCCTGCCCCAGAGCAGGTCAGGCAACCGGTATTGGGTTCTCTACCATTGACTGATTAAATGCGTTCACCATCTCGTGTTCATTAGCACCCTGATTCGCACGGGCTGGCAGCACACTGTCGACAATCGCTTCAATGGAATCTGTCGCCAGTTTTTCAAAGGTCTGCTGGATAAAATCGGCTAATGGCATCGCACGTGAATCACCGCTTTTGTAGATCAAATCGGTATCAACCCAGGGCGGTGAAATTTCAATGACCTTCACGCCGGCATCGCGCAATAGAAAACGCTGCGACAGGGTGTAAGAATGAATCGCGGCTTTAGTGGCTGAGTAGAGTGCATTCGTCACCAGGGGTAAAAAGGCCAGAATCGAACTGTTGTTGATTAATACTGCATCCGGTTGTTGTTTCAGTTGCTCAACAAAGGCTGAGCTGACCCGAACTGTGCCCAACAGGTTGGTATTCAGTAAGGTGGTGGCCATATCGTCATCCAGTTCGCCAGCGGCGTTATCGAAGGGCATAATGCCAGCGTTATTGATTACCACATTCAGTGCCGGATAGCGGGAGAGCACCTCTTTCGCCGCCGATTTAATGCTGGACGCATCGGTGACATCCAGTACCACGGAATCCATCCCCGGGTTGGCCGCCGTGACCGTGTCCAGAAGAGCCTTACGACGGCCTGAAATGATCACCTGATTACCCAGTTGATGAAATTTTTCTGCCATTGCGCGGCCAATACCTGACGTGCCGCCAGTGATAAAAATAGTGTTTCCTATCAGTTTCATATGGATATTCCTGTTGGCTAAATACAATGTTAGTGAGTAAGTCCGGTGCGATAACGGCTGGCGGGTACATTACTGGAGAGGTGCGGGATCATGGCCTGCCGACTCCGCTCCATGGCTTGCCAGTAAGCGTCGTTATGCAGTGACGGGATGGTGACAAGTTCCCCGTTAAGAAAACCCGCCAGCGCCGCATCCACCAGGTCGTAAGCACTCATGACTATTGACTTATCGAGTTGTTCAAGGGATAAACCGCCGTTGTCCCAGAACGGTGTTGCTGTCGCTCCCGGCAGCACGGCCTGAATGTGAATGCCCTTTTCAGAGAGTTCATGATGGAGTGACTGACTGAAGGCCAGAACAAAGGCCTTAGTGCCGCCGTACACGCCGTTAAGCAGTTCCGGCGCAAGGCTGACAATCGATGAGATATTGATGATGGCCCCCCCACCTCGCGCGACAAAACCAGGAACCACGCTGTAAGTCAGACGGGTCAGGGCGACGACATTAAGATTAATCATCGCCTGCATTTGATCGACGTCACTGGACAACAAAGGTGTATGTGTACCGACTCCGGCATTGTTCACCAGCAGGGTAATGCTGGCATCGGCGCGCAGTTTCCTCTCCACTGCTGCCAGCTGTTGGGTATCACCCAGATCAGCTGCAAGCACTTCCACACTGCGTGCGGTGTCCGCAGTAATGTGGCTGGCCATCTGATTCAGGCGGTTATGATTACGGGCGATAATGATCAGGTCGTATCCCATGTGCGCCAGTCGACTGGCGTAAACAGCACCGATGCCGGTGGATGCACCAGTGATGACGGCAGTGCCTTTACCTGGATTTGTTGTGAGACTCATTACAGACTCCTTTCGATCACCATTGATTCGATGAGGAAATCATAAGTGAGAAAGAAATGTCGTAAATGACGATTGTGGTAGTTATTTAGGACATGGCATATTTCAGTTCGGGTAGCGGGCAGGAGAGAAAGTAACAATCGGGCTGCGGTTTCATTTCAGCCACATAAGCCTGCTTACGGTGTACAGTAATGCCCGCTCCTGCACGAAACGGATATTCTCCTGGAGCTGGAGGTCTGCTAAGAGCGAAGAGGGGCAGTTAGTCAATTATTGCCGATGGTTTTTCATTCACGGGCGACCAATAGCCACCGTTGCCATGATAGGTTTCAGCACCCAATACAAACTGACACACCGTATCTCCAATCTTATCTATTTCCGATGTCTGAATAAGCCTGATACTATCTCTAGGTGTTTTCCGGTTATCTACTGCAATAAGGAAAATTTTTCATGGATTTAGCAGGTGAAATGCGCAGGCTGCAGGAACAGCGCAAAACTATGTTCAGTCTCAATCACTATGATTCCGTCGCGGCATACGTTACCCAGCTTCTGGAAAAACATGCCAGTGGCGAAGCCACCACAAACGCTACAATGAACGACATAATGATCATGTTTCTGGCCGTGGATAACGGGGATGCTGTTGCTCTGCAGAATATGATATCTCCGCCGAACTGGCCCAGCAAGACCGGTAATCCGTCCGGTGGGAACCGCACCAACGCCCCGGGACGAAAGTAACCCCCGCAATAAGGTCGTTCATACGGCCTTTTTCTTCTTTTCCTGAGAATGGACACGCCGCCTTTTCGATCCATGGCTGGCGTTTCGTTAACTGCAGCTGCGGGGCAAGCGCAGCCTGGTAGTCAATAGACACTGGCAACTGAGAACCTGTCATAAGTATCCCTGCAAAATGGACCATCAATTTTAGAGGACCTCTGGCACTCCAACTTCTGCTCATGGCACAAAGCGGACAGTGATCACCGTTCTTACGACTACTTTCTGACTTACTTCGTGACTTGCCCTAAGCATGTTGTAGTGCGATACTTGTAATGACATTTGTAATTACAAGGGGTGTAAGACATGGGTAGCATTAACCTACGTATTGACGATGAACTTAAAGCGCGTTCTTACGCCGCGCTTGAAAAAATGGGCGTAACTCCTTCTGAAGCGCTTCGTCTCATGCTCGAGTATATCGCTGACAATGAACGCTTGCCGTTCAAACAGACACTCCTGAGTGATGAAGATGCTGAACTTGTGGAGATAGTGAAAGAACGACTTCGTAATCCTAAGCCAGTACGTGTGACGCTGGATGAACTCTGATGGCGTATTTTCTGGATTTTGACGAGCGGGCACTAAAGGAATGGCGAAAGCTGGGCTCGACGGTACGTGAACAGTTGAAAAAGAAGCTGGTTGAAGTACTTGAGTCACCCCGGATTGAAGCAAACAAGCTCCGTGGTATGCCTGATTGTTACAAGATTAAGCTCCGGTCTTCAGGCTATCGCCTTGTATACCAGGTTATAGACGAGAAAGTTGTCGTTTTCGTGATTTCTGTTGGGAAAAGAGAACGCTCGGAAGTATATAGCGAGGCGGTCAAACGCATTCTCTGAACCAAAGCATGACATCTCTGTTTCGCACCGA
>JAFACP010000024.1 GCA_023425455.1 Pseudomonadota bacterium
TGCTGCACTTTAAAGGCTTTATTATTGATGACAGCGTTCTTTACAGCGGCGCAAGCCTGAACGATGTCTATCTCCATCAGCTCGACAAATACCGTTACGATCGCTATCAGCTGATCCGCAACCCGCAGATGGCAGACATCATGTTTAACTGGGTTGATCAGAATCTGGTTCAGGGTCGCGGGGTGAATCGTCTGGACGATCCTCAGCGCCCCAAAAGCCCCGAAATCAAGAACGATATCCGGCTGTTCCGTCAGGAGTTGCGTGACGCGGTTTATCATTTCCAGGGGGATGCGAATAACGAAGAACTGTCGGTTACCCCTTTAGTTGGTCTGGGTAAATCGAGCCAGCTGAACAAGACTATCTTCCATTTGATGCCATGCACCGGGCATAAACTGACGATTTGTACGCCATACTTTAACCTGCCGGCCGTGCTGGTTCGCAATATTATTCAGCTGCTGCGTGACGGCAAGAGCGTGGAAATTATTGTTGGTGATAAAACTGCTAACGACTTTTTTATTCCTGAAGATCAGCCGTTCAAGATCATCGGTGCACTGCCCTATCTCTATGAGATCAACCTGCGTCGTTTCCTGAGTCGTTTACAGTATTATGTAAACACCGGGCAGTTGGTTGTCCGCCTGTGGAAAGACGAAGATAACTCCTATCATCTAAAAGGAATGTGGGTTGATGATGAGTGGATGCTGCTAACCGGGAATAACCTTAACCCACGCGCCTGGCGACTGGATCTGGAAAACGCCATTCTTATTCACGATCCGCGGCACGAATTAGCGGCGCAGCGTGACAGAGAACTTGAGCTGATCCGTACCCATACCTCAGTAGTCCAGCACTACCGTGACTTACAGAGCATTGCGGATTACCCGGTAAAAGTCCGCAAGCTGATCCGCCGCTTGCGCCGGATCCGTATCGATCGCCTGATTAGCCGCATTCTGTAACATCCAGGCCCTGTCAACGACAGGGCTTTTTTGTGGAGCCTGTTATGCGTCTCTGTCTTCTGCTGGCCCCTGTTTTCCTGAGCGGATGCAGTCATATGGCGAACGACCGCTGGTACGGTCAGGATAAAGCCCAGCACTTTATCGCCTCCGCGATGCTCTCTGCTGCCGGCAACGAATATGCTCAACGCCAGGGCCATAGCCGCGATAGGAGTGCGGCTATCGGTTTTATGTTCTCAGTGAGCCTGGGCGCATCCAAGGAGCTTTGGGATAGCCGCCCGGCGGGAAGCGGCTGGAGCTGGAAAGATTTTACCTGGGATGTGGCCGGTGCTGCGACCGGCTACACGGTGTGGCAGCTCGCGCATAACTAAAGGCGAATGCCTTTCCCTTTGCGATGCAGCATTAAAGAGACAAGAAACGCCAGCGCCCCCATGACAGTGACATACCAGAAAAAGGTGGTTTCGCTACCCCACGACTTAAGCGACAGGGCCACATATTCTGCCGACCCACCAAACAAGGCATTCGCCACCGCATAAGAGAGTCCGACACCGAGCGCACGAACCTGTGCCGGGAACATCTCTGCTTTCAGTATCCCACTGATCGAGGTGTAAAAGCTCACAATCACCAGCGCCAGCATGATCAACGCGAACGCTGCATACGGTGAAGATATGTGCTGTAAAGCGGTGAGTACTGGCACAGTACATAACGCCGATAATCCGCCAAAAATCAGCATTGAGGTGCGTCGCCCGATTTTGTCGGAGAGTGCGCCAATAAGCGGCTGTATAAGCATAAAGACGAAAAGCGCTGCGGTCATGACAAGACTGGCGACATTGGCGTGCATTCCGGTCGTGTTAACCAGGTACTTCTGCATATAGGTGGTGAAAGTATAGAAGCTCAGTGAACCACCTGCGGTAAAGCCCAATACCATCAGAAAAGCCTTGCGGTTTCGCCAGAGCCCTTTGAACGACCCTGCTTCTTTTAACGCCCTGACCTCTTTTTTCGATGTTTCATCCAGCTGTCGACGTAACCACAGCGCCACGACGGCCAGCACGGCTCCCATGGCGAATGGGATCCGCCATCCCCACTGGTGAAGCTGTTCATCTGACAGAAGCTGCTGAAGAATGACGACCACCAGAATAGCCAAAAGCTGGCCGCCGATAAGCGTGACGTACTGAAATGAAGCATAAAACCCTTTGCGCCCCTCAAGAGCAATTTCGCTCATATAAGTGGCGCTGGTTCCATATTCTCCCCCGACAGAGAGGCCCTGAAAAAGGCGAGCAAGCAGTAGCAGCGCGGGAGCCCATGTACCGAGAGTCTCATAGCCCGGCAGACAAGCGATCACCAGCGATCCCAGGCACATCATACAAACCGAAAGCAGCATCGAGGTTTTACGACCTCGCCGATCGGCAATCCTGCCAAATAGCCAGCCACCAATAGGACGCATCAGGAAACCTGCGGCAAATACGCCTGCCGTCTGGAGCAATTGTGTTGTGGTATTTCCGCTCGGAAAGAAAATATGGGCAAAGTAGAGAGAACAGAAAGAATAGACGTAGAAGTCGAACCATTCGACCAGATTCCCTGATGATGCGCTGATAATTGCCCATACTCTGCGTCGTGTATCGCTGTTATTCAGCGCCGCGTGAGATGCAATGCTTTCTGTCATGGTAATTCTGCTCCTGCCAGCAACGGTGACATAGTCGATTCTGTGATCCTGCTCTGCCCGGAGCCCAAAATGTTACATTTTTGTTAACGTAGATATTGAGATGTAACTCACATTTTTAGTTAGCAGGATAATGAAAGACAAGCGATCAACTGACAGGATGCAATGGCTTTTGATATCGGTCCTGAGCAAAACAGGGCCAGAGCGGGCTCTCCCGGAGCCATTTTCCCGGCGCAAAAAACCCAGGACCTTTCGAACCAGGGCTTTTCTGTCTGTATCGTCTGCGCCAGGCGGCTGTTTTATACGCCGCACAACGCAAAAAGGCCATCCTTCCGGATGGCCTCTTCACTTGTTTGATGCCTGGCAGTTCCCTACTCTCACATGGGGAGACCCCACACTAC
>JAFACP010000149.1 GCA_023425455.1 Pseudomonadota bacterium
AATACGACGAGATTCGTGGCGTTCAGTACCAATGATGTGCAGACCGCCTGATGCCAGAACCGCTTCATGACGTACCTGCCAGTCCGCTTTGATCTGCGCAATCTGCTCTGCCGTTGGGTTTTCCAGCTCAGCCACTTCCGCCTGCCAGCTGCCGCCCAGCATAATATCTGTACCACGACCAGCCATGTTAGTCGCAATCGTCACCGCCGCCGGATAACCCGCCTGCGCAACGATATCCGCTTCTTTGGCGTGGAATTTGGCGTTAAGAACGTTGTGCCTGATGCCCGCTTTGGTCAGCTCATTAGAGACCACTTCCGACTTCTCGATAGAGATAGTCCCCACCAGAACCGGCTGACCGTTCGCCGTACGTTCACGGATATCTTCGATGATGGCCTGAATTTTTTCCGCTTCAGTCATGTACACCAGGTCCGGCATGTCCTTACGGATCATCGGACGGTTGGTTGGCACAACCACGGTGTCCAGCTTGTAGATAGAGCTGAATTCAAACGCTTCGGTGTCTGCAGTACCGGTCATCCCCGCCAGCTTCTCATACAGACGGAAGTAGTTCTGGAAGGTGATGGACGCCAGCGTCTGGTTTTCGTTTTGAATATCAACGCCTTCTTTGGCTTCAACCGCCTGATGCAGACCATCAGACCAGCGACGCCCCTGCATGGTACGGCCGGTATGCTCGTCGACGATGATAACTTCACCGTCTTTCACAATGTAGTCAACATCACGGGTAAACAGCGCATGAGCGCGCAGGGCGGCCGTTACATGGTGCATCAGCATGATGTTGCTCGGGGAGTAGAGAGATTCGCCCTCTTCCATGATGCCCTGCGCAACCAGCAGCTCTTCGATTTTCACCAGACCACGTTCGGTCAGGTTCACCTGGCGTGCTTTTTCATCCACGGAGAAGTGGCCTTCCCCCTGGAAGGTGTCGGAGTCTTCTTTCTCCTGGCGCAGCAGGTGTGGAATGATTTTGTCGACTTTACGGTACATCTCAGAGCTGTCTTCGGCCGGGCCGGAGATAATCAGCGGTGTACGTGCTTCATCAATCAGAATGGAGTCCACCTCATCCACCAGCGCATAGTGCAGCTTACGCTGGACACGCTCTTCCGGGCTGAACGCCATGTTGTCACGCAGGTAGTCGAAGCCGTATTCGTTGTTGGTGCCGTAAGTGATGTCCGCATTGTAAGCTTCACGCTTGGCGGGAGCGGGCAGACCGGACATGTTGATACCGACGGTCATCCCGAGGAATTCGAACAGTGGACGGTTATTTTCGGCGTCACGCTGCGCCAGATAGTCGTTGACGGTAACCACGTGCACGCCTTTGCCGGTCAGCGCATTCAGATACGCCGGCAGCGTCGCAGTCAGGGTTTTACCTTCACCGGTACGCATTTCCGCGATACAGCGATCGTTAAGTACCATACCGCCCAGCAACTGGACGTCAAAGTGACGCATACCGAACACACGCTTACTGGCCTCACGCACCACGGCAAACGCTTCCGGGATCAGGCTTTCTAAGCTTTCACCTTTTTCAAGACGCGCGCGGAATTCCGCTGTTTTCGCTTTCAGCTCGTCATCAGAGAGCTTCTCCATCTCCGGTTCCATACCGTTGATGACGGTGACGGCTTTGCGCATACGGCGCAGGGTACGATCGTTACGACTACCAAAAACTTTGGTTAATAATTTGATTAGCATAATAAATTCTCAAACACCCCATAACGGGCAGATAAATTAAAGTATTGAAAAAGCGTTAATTTAGCTGAGGCGTTGAGGTCCGGCACGGATACCCTGAACCTGGCTTATCCATGTCGGGACGGAAAAAGCGGGGGGCGGAACGACAGCGGAAAACGCCGTCTGACGGACGATGACGGGGGGTTGACTCTCCTGGGTCAGCAGCGCATTGAGCGTATCCAGCAGAGCCAGATGCTGAGCCTGAACAGGCAGCGTCTCCTCTGCTGCGGGCAAAGCCTGCGGCGCCATTGCAAAGGACAGGTGTCGGATAACGGTGCGAATGGCGTGCTGGTGCCAGTAATCAACGGAGAAATTCGGACGACGATTAGCTTCCAGCAGCGCAAGATTAGTAAAATTAACCCGCGTGGAGAGATCGTGTTTGGTTGTGGAGGTTTTTGCAGGAGTGGCGGCTTCGGCACTGCTGCTTAATGCAGGCAAGCCGAGGCTTGCCGCGACCATCCCTAATAAGAGATGCGGCCAGAAATAACGTCTGCCAAATTGTCGCCAGCGCGTCAGAATTCCGCTCACCTGCTCCACCCTATAAGCCAGCCCGATCAAGGCTAAGTTCAGTTATTCTTTTTAGCGCCCAGATATTACCACTAAAGCCAAAGCACAGCAGCAGGAATGACGTAGTACAGCAAGGAAAAACGGTCAAGAATCCAGCTAACGCACAGTTTTCTGTCACAGGCAGAGGGAATAAAACCGGGGAAAATAAGAAAGGAGAAATAAAAACGACTGGTCTTCCTGGTCGGAGAGAGTACCAGGTTAACCAGCCGATTTTTTTACGAAACAGCCTGAACCGTTATGCCAGCACCATATTTGGTGCTTTGAATGCCAGCGGCAGCTCTGCTTCGTCTTCGAAGGTCACATATTCCCAGGCTTCCTGTTTTGCCAGGACAGCCTGCAACAGTTTGTTATTCAGCGCATGACCGGATTTAAACGCGGTAAATGCACCGATGATGTTGTGACCACACATGAACAGATCGCCAATTGCATCCAGCATTTTGTGGCGAACGAATTCATCTTCAAAACGGAGACCGTCTTCGTTCAGTACGCGATAATCGTCAACAACGATGGCACAATCGAAGCTGCCGCCCAGGCAAAGACCACGGGACTGCAGATATTCGATATCACGCATGAAGCCGAAAGTACGAGCACGACTGATCTGGCGCATAAACGCATCAGCAGAGAAATTCATCGCATAACGCTGAGTGCTGGAATCAATCGCCGGATGGTTAAAATCGATGGTGAAATCCAGCGAAAAACCATTGTACGGCTTAAATTCAGCCCATTTATCGCCATCTTCAACACGGACAGTGTCTTTGATGCGAACGAATTTCTTCGCGCAGTTCAGCTCATCAATGCCGGCATCCAGCAACAGATAAACGAACGGTGCTGCACTGCCGTCCATAATTGGGATCTCAGGCGCATCGACTTCAACAATAATGTTGTCAATACCCAGACCCGCAAGAGCGGCGTTCAGGTGCTCTACGGTAGAAATCCGCACGTCATGCTCGTTCACCAGGCAAGTACAGAGCATAGTATCACGCACAGATTTGGCATCAGCCGGAAAATCTACCGGTGGATTCAAGTCGGTGCGACGATAGATGACCCCGGTATTGGCCGGCGCAGGGCGCAACGTCAGCGTGACTTTCTTGCCGGTATGTAAACCGACACCCGTCGCCTGAACGATACGTTTAAGTGTCCTTTGTTTGATCATCGTATAATCTCGCCAAATTACTTATCAAACCGAGAGTGTATATCACTAACGGCAGGCCAGTTTAGCACAAAGAGCGAAAATGCCCAAATCCAGCCGATTCTTAGTCCGCTTGCTTACGCAGGAACGCCGGAATATCGAGATAATCGGGTTCTTTCGCCGTTTGTGGCGTTGTATCGTTGACCACTTTGGCCGCAGGTTTTTGCTCCTGAGACAACGGGGCCATACCGTGCTGCTGATAACGATCCATCACCGGCTGCTGAGTCTGTTTGTTGGTCACCAGCGTGATTTCAGGACGCTTGTCCATACCAATGCCGGTCGCGACAACAGTCACGCGCAGTTCGTCGTTCATTTCCGGATCAAGGGACGTACCGATAACCACGGTCGCGTTATCAGAAGCAAACGCACGAATGGTGTTACCCACGGTTTCGAACTCATCCAGACGCAGGTCAAAGCCAGCGGTAATGTTAACCAGCACGCCGCGCGCACCAGACAGATCGATATCTTCCAGCAGAGGAGAAGAGATTGCCATTTCAGCAGCTTCTTCCGCACGGTCTTCACCGCTCGCCACGCCGGAGCCCATCATCGCATAGCCCATTTCGGACATCACGGTGCGAACGTCAGCAAAGTCAACGTTCATCAGGCCTGGACGGGTAATCAGCTCGGCGATCCCCTGCACAGCGCCTTTCAGTACGTCGTTGGCTGCGCCGAACGCATCCAGCAGCGAAATGCCACGACCGAGAACTTTCAGCAGTTTGTCGTTCGGAATGGTAATCAGCGAGTCCACATGTTTGGACAGCTCGGTGATCCCCTGCTCCGCAAATGCCATACGCTTCTTGCCTTCAAAGTTGAAAGGCTTGGTCACGACAGCAACCGTCAGGATGCCTAAATCTTTAGCCACTTCAGCCACAACTGGCGCAGCGCCGGTACCCGTACCGCCACCCATGCCCGCTGCGATAAAGACCATATCCGCACCTTCCAGCGCTGCGCGCAGTGCTTCACGATCTTCTTCAGCTGCATTACGGCCCACTTCCGGGTTAGCCCCGGCACCCAGACCTTTGGTGATACCACCGCCGATCTGAATCGTCTGGCCAACAGCCGTTTTGCGCAGTGCCTGCGCATCGGTGTTTACCGCGAAAAATTCAACGCCTTCGATGCGCTCGCGCACCATGTGCTCTACGGCGTTACCGCCGCCGCCACCGACGCCGATGACTTTAATCACCGCGTCGTTGGTCAGTTCCATAGGTTCAAACATAATTTCTCTCTCCGTTGTGCCTGTCGCCCGAGACCACTAATTCTCTCTGGTCTCTTAAAAAAATTAAAACTCTTTTCGCAACCAGGTGTTGATTCGCTTGAACCACGACCCCACCGATGCGCGTTTTTCCACTTCTGCTTCACCACTGAGATGGGTTTCTTTCCCATAATGAAGCAGTCCAACAGCCGTTGAATAATACGGCTCCTGAGCATAATCCGTTAAACCCGTGATATTCAGTGGCGCACCAATACGCACTTGCGTATGGAACACTCGCTGCGCGCAGGCCGCAAGACCTTCAATTTGCGCTGCGCCACCGGTTAATACAATCCCCGCCGCAAGATGATGTTTTACGCCCTGCTGGCGAAGCTGTTCCTGTAATTGCAAAATCTCTTCGTTGACCAGATTGAGCAGCTCGGTGTAGCGCGGCTCAATGACCTCTGCCAGCGTCTGGCGCTGCAGGCTGCGAGGTGGACGCCCACCGACGCTTGGTACTTCAACGCTTTCATCTTTGCCGACAATAGACCCCAGCGCACAGCCGTGACGAACTTTAATCGCCTCGGCATCGCTCGGTGGTGTACCAAAGGCGTAAGCAATATCGCTGGTGACGACGTTGCCAGCGTACGGGATCACTTTGGTATGGCGCAGCGCACCGCCGGTATACACGGCCATGTCCATTGTACCACCACCAATATCGACCACACAGACGCCCAGTTCACGTTCATCCTCGGTCAGCACGGAATAGCTCGCGGCCAGTCCGGCGAAAATAAGTTGGTCAACTTTCAGACCACAACGTTCAACGGCTTTGACAATGTTCTTCGCCATATCGTTGTGGCAGGTGATCAGGTGCACTTTTGCCTGCATACGCACGCCGGAAAGACCAACCGGGTTTTTGATCCCTTCCTGATAGTCGATCGCATATTCCTGCGGGATCACGTGCAGTACACGATGTTCATCGCGTACGCGCACCGATTTTGCCGTGTGCACGACATTCTCAACGTCTTCCTGCGTCACTTCTTCTTCTGAAATCGGCACCATCCCGATCTCATTCTGGCAACTGATGTGTTTACCAGAAAGGGCCAGATAGACAGAAGAGATCTGGCAATCCGCCATCAATTCAGCCTGATCGATGGCGCGCTGTACGCACTTCACCACCGACTCAAGGTCGTTTACCCCACCTTTATCCATACCACGCGACGGGCAACTGCCCACGCCAATGATATTGACCATACCGTCAGGCAGAACTTCCCCTACCAAAGCGGCAACCTTCGCGGTGCCAATCTCCAGTCCAACTACCAGTTTTCTGTCCGTCGCCTTGATCATTATCGTTCTGCCTGTACCTGTGCCTGATTCTGTTGCTGATTAGGTTCCTCAGCCGGCGCCGGTTCCCAACCAACTGCCGCGCCTGAGTCATAGCGCAAATCAACGTAGCTTATCCGTTTGCCGTCAGTCTGCGCCTGTTGCTGTAAAACTGGGTAAAGTTCTACAAAACGCGCCAGACGCTTCATTGTGTCACCGCGGCCAAGGTTGAGCTTAATGCCATTCGTTAAGGTCAATTGCCATGAGCGGCGCGCCGTCATTGCTGCATCTTTTAACGTAAACCTGTCCTTAGCCAATACCTGCCCCATTTCGCGAAAACCCTGTAATACTTCATTTTCACTGCCTTCAGGACCATACAGCATCGGTAAATTCTGCTTGTTGACACGATCGGCCGGCACGCTGAAGGAATTTCCATCTACGTCAACCATGTGCTGATCATTCCAACGCGCAATGGGCACATATTCAACCAGATGAATCTTCAATTCATCAGGCCATTGCTTTCTTACGCTCGCCTGTTTTATCCACGGCAGGCGTTCTATCTGACTCTGGATAATATTCACATCCTGGGTCATAAAGGTGCCTGGCGAACCCAGCGCCAGAATCGACTGGCGAATATCATCGTTTCGCGTGTAGTGCCGCTCCCCGGTCACTACCAGCTTTGAAAGCGGCAGACGCTGTGCGTCTTCCATCCAGCCCAGCACCATCCAGCCACTGATAAACACGGTACACAGCACCCCCAGCAGGAAAATAATCCCTGCAAGACGTGTTCCATTACTGCGACGCGAAGCGCTATATTCCTCTTCATCGTCGCGGTTTCGCGTGTTCAACGCAGCCTGAGACATATCAGCCCGCCTGATCCAAAATACGAACGACTAACTGCGAGAAGCTCATCCCCGCCTGACGCGCAGCCATCGGTACAAGGCTGTGGCTGGTCATGCCCGGCGAAGTGTTTGCCTCCAGCAAATAAAATTGCCCGTCGCTATCGAGCATCACATCAATACGCCCCCAGCCACGACAACCCAAAACATGCCAGGCTTTAAGCACCAGGGACTGTAAATCTGCTTCACGCTCCACTTCGAGACCACTTGGGCAGAAATATTGCGTCTCATCAGAGAGATACTTCGCCTCATAATCATAGAAGGTTCCGGCGGGTTGGATGCGGATTGACGGTAAAATTTCTTCGCCAAGCATCGCAACGGTAAATTCCGGCCCGCTGAGCCATTTTTCAATCAGAATTTCTTCATCATGTTGAAATGCCAGAGCTAAAGCTGCGGACAAATCCTCAGCTTTATCGACTTTGGACATCCCGACACTCGACCCTTCGCGGCTGGGCTTTACAATAACCGGTAACCCTAATGCGGCAATTCGCGTATTAACGCTATCCGGAAGGCCCATTTCAAACTCACAGCGGGTCAGTGCTACCCACGGCGCAACAGGTAAACCGGCCCCCTGCCACAGCAGCATGCTGCGCAGTTTGTCCATGGAGATCGCGGAAGCCATCACACCGCTACCGGTATAGACTATGCCCATCAGATCCAGCAGCCCTTGCAGCGTACCGTCTTCTCCACCCCGGCCATGCAGCGCGATAAAGACCTTATTGAAGCC
>JAFACP010000169.1 GCA_023425455.1 Pseudomonadota bacterium
ATCCACACCGGGCCATCATCCGGTCTGCAGGCAAGCGTGGCAGCAAGGGATGCCGCCCGTTGTTCCGCCGACCAGAGAAGCGATTCCTCAATAGCACCAAATGCCGTCTTACAATCTGCCTTCATTAAGAAATCACGCGTTAACACTTTGCACCTCCGCCACTGCATGCTTCCCTGCGACATCTTTTGCGCCTTCCCGGCATGACGTGCGTTCTTTTAGCCGCACCGGATAGACGATAAGCAATTCGCGGGCCAGTTGCAACACGGCGCCGGTGCCAGCAGCCGCTGATAAGAGGACTGAGCTGGGCTACGGCTTTTTATGCCACTTATCGTCGTCGCCCTTTTGATAGTCATGTTTTACCGCAGCCCACGCGACCTTATGCGCCGTCTCTTCCCGACTGGCATCGTCGCGCCGGTCGTCTTTGTCTTTATATTGCGCCCAGGCGCTGTTAAATGCCTCTTTGTAGATATCCTGAGCGTGAGATGGCAGCACGTTCTGAACACTGTCGGGTAATTGCCGTTTGGTTTTGTAGGGCATCATAACCTCTCTTTTTCTCTAAAAGAGTAAGTGTGGACCACGATAACCACGGTTACCAGCTCATGCTAATTATCATCATTTAGAAAACGTTAATCACCTGTTATATAGGCTTTATTTACACAATAACGCTTACTTTTAGTCATTAAGATGGCATTACCGCGCAAAGGGTAAAATTAGGTAAAAATAAAACGTTGCACAACGAGATCTGTTAACGTAACGGCCTCAAAAATTCTATCTATAATGACAAGCACCTGCGTTAACGGAGAAGCTCATGACAGCAGCACACGAGGCGGTGAAAACCCGCCACAAGGAGACATCGCTTATTTTCCCGCTTCTGGCACTGGCCGTGCTGCTCTTCTGGGGAAGCAGTCAGTCACTGCCGGTGGTTGTTGGAATTAACATTCTGGCGCTGGTGGGAATTTTAACCAGCGCCTTCAGCGTGGTTCGCCATGCGGACGTATTAGCCCACCGTCTGGGCGAGCCGTACGGTTCATTGATTCTCAGTCTTTCGGTGGTGATCCTTGAGGTCAGCCTGATTTCCGCCCTGATGGCGACGGGAGATGCCGCGCCAACGCTGATGCGCGACACGCTTTACTCGATCATTATGATTGTCACCGGCGGTCTGGTGGGCTTTTCACTGCTGATGGGCGGGCGTAAATTCGCTACCCAGTATATGAATCTGTTTGGCATTAAGCAGTATCTGATCGCCCTGTTCCCGCTGGCCATTATTGTGCTGGTCTTTCCGATGGCGCTGCCGGGTGCGAATTTCACCACCGCGCAAGCCCTGCTGGTTGCCCTGATTTCGGCGGCCATGTACGGCGTGTTCCTGCTTATCCAGACCAAAACCCATCAGAGCCTGTTTGTCTATGAGCATGAAGATGACAGCGACGATGACGACCCGCACCACGGTAAACCGTCAGCCCACAGCAGCGCGTGGCACACCGTCTGGCTGATCGTTCATCTGATTGCGGTTATTGCGGTGACCAAAATGAACGCCATTCCGCTGGAGACACTGTTGACGGAGATGAACGCGCCGGTGGCGTTTACCGGCTTCCTGGTCGCCCTGCTTATTCTCTCGCCTGAAGGACTTGGCGCATTGAGAGCCGTGCTCAACAACCAGGTTCAGCGCGCAATGAACCTGTTTTTCGGCTCCGTGCTGGCGACCATTTCCCTTACCGTGCCGGTGGTTACGCTGATTGCGTTTATGACCGGCAACGAGCTCCAGTTCGCCCTCGGCGCGCCAGAGATGATCGTGATGGTTGCCTCGCTGGTGCTGTGTCAGATCTCCTTCTCCACCGGGCGGACCAACGTGCTTAACGGCACGGCGCATCTGGCGCTGTTTGCCGCCTATTTGATGACCATCTTTGCCTGAGCGCGGCAGGCCAGCTTTCCTGATGCGATAAAAAAACCCGCCGAAGCGGGTTTTTTTATCAGTTGCTGGTGTCCAGCTCGTCGAAACTTTTGACCAGATCGTCAATCGCTTTGATCTGGCGGAGGAACGGCTCCAGTTTATCCAGCGGCAGCGCGGACGGGCCATCGCATTTGGCGTTGGCGGGATCCGGGTGTGCTTCAATAAACAGACCTGCCAGCCCGGTCGCCATGCCCGCGCGCGCCAACTCGGTCACCTGCGCACGACGTCCGCCAGAGGCGGCGCCAAACGGGTCACGGCACTGCAGAGCATGCGTGACGTCGAAAATCACCGGAGACTGGTTAGAGACGTTCTTCATCACGCTGAAGCCCAGCATATCCACAACCAGGTTGTCATAACCGAAGTTTGAACCACGGTCACAGAGGATCACCTGGTCGTTACCGCCTTCGATAAACTTATCAACGATGTTACCCATCTGGCCTGGGCTGACGAACTGCGGTTTTTTGACATTGATGACCGCACCGGTTTTCGCCATCGCTTCCACCAGGTCAGTCTGGCGCGCGAGGAAGGCCGGAAGCTGGATCACGTCAACCACGTCAGCGACGGGCTGCGCCTGAGATGCTTCATGAACGTCGGTGATCACCTTCACGCCAAAGGTCTGCTTCAGCTCCTGGAAAATCTTCATCCCCTCTTCGAGGCCCGGGCCGCGATAAGAGTGAATAGAGGAGCGGTTGGCTTTGTCAAAAGAGGCCTTAAACACGTACGGGATACCCAGCTTCTGGGTCACTGTCACGTAGTGCTCACAGATACGCATGGCGAGATCGCGGGATTCCAGCACGTTCATACCGCCAAACAGCACGAACGGCAGGTCGTTTGCCACGTTGATATCACCAATGCTAACCACTTTTTGTTTCATAGGATCGCCTTATTCAGGTGTGATTCGGAAAGAGAATTAATGCAATGTAATGTGTTTGTGCGAGATAGCGTTAATCTGCGCGCGGATCATTTCGCTGATCGGGTCTTCCGGACACTGCTCAACGAAATAGCTTAAGTCATTCAGCGCCACGTGCTCGCAGTCGAGCTGGGCGTAAATCAGGCCGCGGTCGCGAATTTCATACGGATCTTCCGGGTTAAACTGCAGCAGCACCTCGCTGGCTCGCAGCGCCAGCTCCATCTGCCGCTCTTCCATCAGCGCGGACTTCAGGGTGTCCAGCAGCTTGCGGATCACCTCCGCGTTATCCGCTTCATCCAGATCTTCATTGAACAGCTCAGCCACCGGGCTAATATTGCCTTTCAGCCACACGTCGAGCGTATGCTCATCCAGCGTGTCGCCATTAAATGGATTGATTAACCACATCTCGCCGTCAAGCCACTCGGCGCGCAGGATCATCTGCGTCGGGAAGATGACGGGCACCAGCGGAATATCAAGACGGTGGGCAACCCACAGCAGGACAGCCCCCAGCGCCACGGCGCTGCCCTGACGGTTTTTTAAGACCTGGTCCAGCCACAGCGCGTCGGACAGGCGGTACACGCCGCGGGTATCGCAGAAACCCCATTCACCGTAGAAAAGCTCGACCAGCTTTTCCAGTTGCCAGTCCTGCGGGCGTGCCTGATTGATCTCTTCCCGCGCCAGGCTGACCAGATTCTCCAGCTCATCGTAGACATACTGCGACGTAAAATCGTCGCGGATCATCTCCGAAATCAGGATCATTCCATCGCAAAGCGGCACTTTGTTAAATTCGAAATCGGCTAAGGATCTCATGACTTACCCCAGTAACGGTATTCTTGTGGTGGCGAGTTTAATGATGATGTACAGCACCACCAGACCCAGCATAAAGGCAATGAAGCCGGTTTGCTGGCTGCGCGGACGATGACGTCCAAGCGCGATAAAACCCAAAACGATGTAGATGATAACGCCAAACAGCTTTTCAGTCAGCCATGCGCCTTTATCAGTAAATGGCAGATAGCCGCTCTGCCACATCAGGCCTGCGCCCGACAGAAACAGCAGCGTATCAATACAGTGCGGCGCGACGCGCACCCAGCGCGCATTAATGCGCGGGTTGCTGCTGTAGCGCCAGCCGTAGCGGAGGATGAAAAAGCCGATGGTTAAGGCCACGCAGATAAGGTGCACGCCGAGCAGTAGCGTAAACAGACTCATGACCACTGCCCCAGCGTCAGGCGTTCGTTGCCGCCGTAGTCACGGCAGGTTTCCACCGCGCGGTACCCCGCGCGGGCAAACAGGCCGCGAACCGCCTCTCCCTGCGTCCAGCCGTGCTCCACCAGTAACCAGCCGCCGGGCAGCAGATACTGACGTGACGTTGTCACGATAAAATCAAGATCCGCCAGACCCTGATTTGCCGCCACCAGCGCCGTCAACGGTTCGAAGCGCACGTCGCCCTGTGCCAGATGCGGATCATCTTCGTCGATATAGGGCGGATTACTGACAATCATCGCATAGCTACAGCCCGCCAGGGCGCTAAACCAGCTGCTTTGGCGTACCGTCACGTTATCCATCTTCAGACGCACCACGTTGCGTTGCGCAAGCGCCACCGCGTCCGGCATCACGTCAACGGCGGTCAGGGCGCAGTCGGGACGTTCACTGGCGAGCGCCAGCGCAATCGCGCCGGTGCCGGTGCCGAGATCGAGAATATGACAGCCCTGCGCCGGTAACCGCGCCAGCGCCTGCTCCACCAGACACTCGGTGTCCGGGCGCGGGATCAGCGTCGCCGCCGAGACGTACAGCGGTAACGACCAGAACTCGCGCTCGCCAACCAGATGCGCCACCGGCTCTCCGGTTTTACGTCGGGCCAGCAGCGTCGCAAGCTGTGTCTGCTGCTCAGCGCTCAGCAGCGTCTCACCGAAGGCAAGCTGGTATGTGCGCGGTTTGCCCGTCACATGCTCCAGCAGGATTTCGGCGTCGCGCTTCGGGCTTTCGGATGACGAAAGCTCACTGGCGGCATGGCGTAACCAGTGCTGAAAATCCATTATTCCTGCTCGGACAACGCCGCCAGCTGGTCGGCCTGGTATTCCTGCACGATAGGCTCAATCAACATATCGAGCTTGCCTTCCATCGTCTCATCCAGACGGTACAGCGTCAGGTTGATACGGTGGTCAGTCACGCGCCCCTGGGGGAAGTTATAGGTGCGGTTACGATCGCTGCGATCGCCGCTGCCCAGCAGGTTACGCCGGGTCGAGGCTTCCGCCTGCTGACGCTTCGCGGCTTCCGCCGCATGGATACGCGCCCCCAGCACGGACAACGCTTTGGCCTTGTTTTTATGCTGAGAACGTTCATCCTGGCACTCCACCACGATGCCGGTCGGCAGGTGGGTAATACGGATAGCGGAGTCGGTGGTGTTCACGTGCTGGCCCCCGGCACCGGATGAGCGGAAGGTATCAATACGCAGATCCGCCGGATTGATGTCCGGCATTTCTGCCTCCGGCAGCTCCGGCATCACGGCAACGGTACAGGCGGAGGTGTGAATACGTCCCTGAGACTCCGTCGCCGGAACGCGCTGCACACGATGGCCGCCGGATTCGAACTTCAGCCGGCCATACACGCCCTCACCGCTGATTTTGGCAATCACCTCTTTAAAGCCGCCATGCTCACCTTCGCTGGCGCTCATGATCTCCACACGCCAGCGGCGGGACTCCGCATAGCGGCTGTACATACGGAACAGGTCGCCGGCAAACAGCGCCGCTTCGTCACCGCCGGTACCGGCGCGGACTTCAACAAAGGCATTGCGCTCATCGTCCGGATCTTTTGGCAGCAGCAGAACCTGCAGCTGTTGCTCCATCTCCTCCGCACGGACTTTGGCATCCTGCAGCTCTTCCTGCGCCATTTCGCGCATTTCCGGATCATCAAGCATCAGCTGCGCGGTTTCGATGTCCTCCTGGACCTGTCGCCAGTCGGTAAAACATTTAGACACATCACTTAACTGCGCGTATTCGCGCGACAGCGCGCGAAAACGTTCCTGGTCTGCAATGGTCCCGGCATCGCCGAGCAACGCCTGTACTTCTTCATGGCGCTCGTGCAGAGCTTCCAGTTTGGCGACAATAGAAGGCTTCATAGGCGTAAGTGCACCTTAGTAATAGAAAATGGGTATGTGGCGCTATTCCAGCCCGAGGCTGTTGCGCAGAATGGTCAGGCGTTCATCGTCCCCGTCACGGGCAGCCTGCTGAAGAGATTTCGTTGGCGCATGGATCAGACGGTTGGTCAGTTTCCAGGCCAGATCCTGCATAATGGCTTGCGCATCGCCGCCCTGCTCAAGCGCCGCCAGCGCTTTGGCCGTCAGATCGTCACGCACCTGTTCCGCCTGCCCGCGATACTCGCGGATCGTCTCGCTGACGCTTTGCGCGCGCAGCCAGGCCATAAACTCGCTGGTTTCCTGCTCGACAATCGTTTCCGCCTGAACCGCCGCCGCTTTACGCTGGGCAAGGTTATGCGAAATGATGCTCTGCAGGTCATCCACGCTGTACAGGTAGGCGTTCGCCAGTTTGCCGACTTCCGGTTCGACATCGCGAGGAACCGCGATATCCACCAGCAGCACCGGCTGATTACGACGCGATTTCAGCGCCCGTTCAACCATCCCTTTGCCGATAACCGGCAGCGGGCTGGCGGTAGAACTGATGATGATATCCGCCTCTTTCAGGCGTTCATCGATGTCGCTCAGGGCAATCACTTCGGCACCCACTTCATCGGCCAGAACCTGAGCACGCTCGCGGGTGCGGTTGGCGATGATCATCTTATTGACCTTGTGCTCGCGCAAATGCCGCGCCACCAGCTCGATGGTTTCTCCGGCGCCAACCAGCAGCACGGTGACCGTCGACAGCGATTCAAAAATCTGGCGCGCCAGAGTACAGGCCGCGAAGGCAACGGAAACCGCACTGGCACCAATGTCGGTTTCGGTTCGCACCCGCTTCGCCACTGAGAAGGATTTCTGGAACATACGCTCCAGCTCGCTGGCCTTAAGATGCCCTTTCTGGGAGTCGGCAAAGGCTTTTTTGACCTGACCGAGGATCTGCGGCTCGCCCAGCACCAGTGAGTCAAGACCGCTGGCAACCCGCATAAGGTGGCTCACCGCATCGTTGTCCTGATGCCAGTACACGCTTTTGCGCAGCTCCTCTTCGTTCAGATTGTGGTAATCACACAGCCAGCGGATCAGCGCCTCGTGCAGGTTCTCCTGCTCTTCAACGCTGAGGTACAGCTCGGTACGGTTGCACGTCGACAACACCACGCCACCCTGCACCATCGGCTGGGCCAGCAGACTGTCCAGCGCCAGGTCGAGCGTCTCCGGCGAAAACGCAACGCGTTCTCGCAACGATACCGGGGCTGTTTTGTGGTTGATACCGAGTGCTAAAAGGGTCATGTGAGCGGGAGTAGTACCAGCGTTAATAAGGTTAGCAGCAGGCATCATACAGGATGCGCGAGATCAATAAAAGAGACTGCCCCCTTTCGGAGTAATAGGTTAGCACCGTCATACTGTACGCTGCAGGCCCGTTGGCGGCGAACGCTCTTCCCGGTCAGCTCGTCATGGATAATAACGGCGATCCGCTCTCCTGCCGCCGGCGTGATTTAAGGTATGCACAACGCTTTGAGATAATTTGAACGTAGACGGTGACACTGCGGGACGCTAGCATTAACAGCTATAACTGCAACGTATCTCAAGGATTTGTCATTATCATGACCCGACTGATTCGCCTGCTGCCTCTGGCGGCGCTCCTTCTGACCGCCTGTTCCATTACGCCGCCGAAAGGGCCAGGCAAGAGCCCGGACTCTGCGCAGTGGCGCCAACATCAGCAGGATGTGCGCAATTTAAGCCAGTATCAGACGCGCGGCGCGTTTGCGTATCTCTCTGATGAGCAGAAAGTATACGCCCGTTTCTTCTGGCAACAGACGGGCCAGGACCGCTACCGCCTTCTGCTGCTCAACCCGCTCGGCAGTACCGAGCTTGAGCTTATCGCCAGACCTGGCGAGGCGCAGATCACCGACAATAAAGGCCAGCACTACACTGCCACCGATGCCGAAGAGATGATCGGCAAGCTGACCGGCATGCCGATTCCCCTCAACAGCCTGCGCCAGTGGATCCTCGGCCTGCCTGGCGATGCAACTGACTACACGCTTGACGATCGGTATCGTCTGCGCCAGATCAACTACACCCGCGACGGTAAAACCTGGAAAGTGGTGTATGGCGCGTATGACAGCAACAGCACGCCGTCGCTGCCTGCAAGTATGGAGCTGACCCAGGGCAGCCAGCGTATCAAGCTGAAAATGGATAACTGGATCGTTAAATGATGAGCCACTGGCCTTCGCCCGCAAAGCTGAACCTGTTTTTATACATTACCGGCCAGCGCGCTGACGGGTATCACACGCTACAGACCCTGTTTCAGTTTATTGACTATGGCGACACGATCGCCATTGCGCTGCGCCAGGATGGTGAAATCCACCTGCTCACGCCGGTGGAAGGTGTCGCGCATGAGAATAATCTGATCGTGCGTGCCGCGCGGCTGCTGATGAACACCGCAGCACAGAGCGGTCGGTTGCCGGCCGGGTGCGGCGCAGATATCCGTATCGACAAACGTCTGCCGATGGGCGGCGGTCTGGGGGGCGGCTCATCCAACGCGGCAACCGTGCTGGTGGCGCTGAATCACCTGTGGGGCTGCGGTTTATCGGTCGACGAACTGGCGGCCATTGGCCTGATGCTGGGCGCGGATGTTCCGGTATTTGTCCGCGGTCACGCCGCCTTCGCCGAAGGGGTCGGTGACATTCTGACGCCGGTCAACCCGCCGGAAAAATGGTATCTGGTGGTGCATCCGGGCGTAAGCATTCCGACGCCGGCCATCTTTAACGATCCTGACCTGCCACGAAATACCCCGGCGCGGTCAATAGAAACGTTATTAAATTGTGAATTCAGCAACGATTGCGAGGATATCGCAAGAAAACGTTTTCGCGAGGTTGATGCGGCGCTTTCCTGGCTGTTAGAATACGCGCCGTCGCGCCTGACTGGCACAGGGGCTTGTGTCTTTGCTGAATTTGACACGGAATCCGCCGCCCGTCAGGTGCTTGAGCAAGCGCCGGTTTGGCTGCACGGTTTTGTAGCGCGCGGGATGAACACCTCCCCACTAC
>JAFACP010000198.1 GCA_023425455.1 Pseudomonadota bacterium
CCTTCCGGAAGCACGGCCTTACGACTATTACTCTGTCTGTCAATTGAGGACTATCGCCCTCAATGGATTAGTACAGACGAGTACGGCGTGCGTTTTCGCGAGCCAGTTTCTTCGCGTGACGTTTCACTGCAGAAGCTTTAGCGCGCTTACGTTCGGTCGTTGGTTTTTCATAGAACTCACGACGACGAACTTCAGCCAGAACACCTGCTTTCTCGCATGAACGTTTGAAGCGACGCAGTGCTACGTCGAACGGCTCGTTTTCACGTACTTTAATTACCGGCATGTAACTCTCACCTTTAATAAATTCGGTTTGCCGCTGGCATCAACGCCAGCTTATTTCAAAATGGTGCGGAATTTTACTGCAATTGCTGCTGCTTTGTAAAGCACCGACGCGTTTTTGAAAGGGACTTTTATAAGGGAGAGGAGTATACACGAGCCAATCTCCCGGGGCGAACAAAGTTTTACATCAACCCGCATTGGCCCTACACTGCGCGGTATTGAAACGAGGTAAAACAAGTCATGCGTGTACTGGGTATTGAAACATCCTGCGATGAAACCGGCATCGCAATTTATGACGACGAAAAAGGGCTTCTCGCCAACCAACTGTATAGTCAGGTGAAATTGCACGCTGATTACGGCGGCGTGGTGCCTGAGCTGGCCTCCCGCGACCATGTCCGTAAAACGGTGCCGCTGATTCAGGCGGCGCTAAAAGAGGCCGGATTAACCGCCAAAGACATTGATGCCGTCGCCTACACCGCAGGCCCAGGCCTGGTTGGCGCGCTGCTGGTTGGCGCAACGGTGGGCCGTTCGCTGGCATTCGCATGGGATGTGCCGGCCATTCCGGTTCACCATATGGAAGGCCATCTGCTGGCTCCGATGCTGGAAGAGAACCCGCCAGCGTTCCCGTTTGTGGCGCTGCTGGTGTCGGGCGGTCATACCCAGCTGATTAGTGTAACCGGTATCGGTAAGTATGAACTGCTGGGCGAGTCGATTGACGACGCGGCCGGTGAAGCGTTTGACAAAACCGCCAAACTGCTGGGACTCGATTATCCGGGCGGCCCGATGCTCTCGAAAATGGCGTCGCAGG
The DNA here is from genome assembly GCA_023425455.1 of Pseudomonadota bacterium. Lineage (GTDB taxonomy): Bacteria > Pseudomonadota > Gammaproteobacteria > Enterobacterales > Enterobacteriaceae > Enterobacter. The sequence continues at coordinate 1,088 of JAFACP010000198.1, forward strand.
GGACGGAAGGGCGTTTTGTCTTCCCGCGTCCGATGACCGACCGTCCGGGGCTGGATTTCAGCTTCTCCGGCCTGAAGACCTTCGCGGCTAACACCATTCGCAACAACGACGATAGCGAGCAGACGCGCGCAGATATCGCCCGTGCCTTTGAAGATGCGGTGGTCGATACGCTGATGATCAAGTGCAAACGCGCGCTGGATCAGACCGGTTTTAAGCGCCTGGTGATGGCCGGTGGCGTCAGCGCGAACCGCACGCTGCGCGCGAAGCTTGCTGAGATGATGCAGAAACGTCGCGGCGAAGTGTTCTATGCCCGTCCGGAGTTTTGCACCGATAACGGCGCGAAGATCGCCTATGCCGGGATGGTGCGACTGAATGCCGGCGCAACGTCCGATCTGGGCGTTTCCGTGCGGCCTCGCTGGCCGCTGGCGGAACTGCCGGAGGCGTAATCCTTCATCACCCCCCTCTCCCGCAGAGAGGGGGGATGACTATACCCGCAGCATTCCTTTCTCTTCCAGAAACGCAATTATCGTCCCCAGCCCGTCTCCGGTCTTCAGATTGGTAAAGGTCCACGGGCGCTCGCCGCGCATGCGGTTGGTGTCACGCTCCATCACCTCAAGCGAGGCACCGACGTACGGTGCGAGATCGGTCTTGTTGATAACCAGAAAATCGGATTTGGTGATCCCGGGACCGCCTTTACGCGGAATTTTTTCCCCTTCGGCCACGTCAATGACGTAGAGGGTCAAATCGGCCAGCTCCGGGCTGAAGGTAGCGCTCAGGTTATCGCCGCCGCTTTCGACGAAGATCAGCTCCAGATTGCCGAATTTTTCGCTCAGTGCTTCCACGGCGGCCAGGTTCATCGAGGCATCTTCGCGAATGGCGGTATGCGGGCAACCGCCGGTCTCAACGCCGACAATACGCTCCGGCTCCAGCGCTCCCGCTTCGGTCAGGATGCGCTGATCCTCTTTGGTGTAAATATCATTGGTCACCACCGCCAGTTGCCAGGTATCGCGCATTGCTTTGCAGAGCGCTTCCAGCAGTGCGGTTTTGCCCGACCCGACCGGGCCGCCCACGCCAACGCGCAGGGGGTGTTTGTAATCAGCCATTTTGCATCCTCAGGAACGGAATAACCGTGAATATTGTGTTTCGTGTCGCGCCGAGGCAATCGCGGAAAGCGGCGTTGCCGCTCCCAGCTGGTCATCGCCCCGCGCGCATGCCGCATCCAGCCCTGCGACGAAGGTGTCGCTCAGCTCGATAATGAGCTGCTGCGCCGCCTGCTGCCCAAATGGCACCAGCTTGACGCCCGCCATTACCGCGCTTTCAATCCAGCTGTAGCCGAGGCTCAGCGCCAACTCGCGCGCGCCAATGCCCCAGCGCACGCCCAGCCACGCCATGCCGCAGAGCTGGCTTTGTGCCATCAGCGCCAGCCACGCCGGCGGACAATCAGGCTCCCAGCTTTTGACGAGGCGGGTGAAGGCGCTGCCGCGATTGCGCTCCTCTTCGCGCAGCTCGCGCGTCTCCCGGCAGGCAAGCAGCCAGGCCGTCCAGCGCTTTGCCTCCGGCAGAGCGTTGTGTTCGCAGGCGCGATACAGACGGATAAACAGCGGCAGGTCGACGCAGAAAAAGCCTTCAGTCATCTGCTGGGTTTGCCAGCGCTTAAAGCTGTCGACGCTCGCGACCCAGCCCGCTTCTGCGGCCCACTCCAGCCCCTGCGACCAGGTAAATGACCCGATCGGCAGGCTGCTGCTGGAGAGCTGCATCAGGCGCAGCCATTGCCGGCTGTTGTTCATTAGCTCATCAACACCAGCAGGGCGGAGACGATAAGCCCGCCGCCGAAGGTTTTACGTAAACCGTCGTGACGACGCAGCACTAACCCGGCGGCGAAACTGGCGCACAGCACCGTGGCGCTGGCCAGCATAAACCCGCTGGTGAACAGCCAGAAATTGTGCCCCGACATCTCTACGCCGTGAGCCCAGCCGTGGAACATTGCCAGAGCAGGGACGGCCAGCAACAGACGGTTTTCGGTTTTAAACATCATGACGCCGCATACCGCCAGCGAGGCGATAATCAGCATTTCCATCCCGCTGAAGCCGCCGAGCAGGTTGCCCGCGACCGCGCCCGCCAGCATCATGCCGAGGGTGGCGAAAGGCAGCAGCAGTTTGCGTCCGCTCAGCGCCGAGAGCACCCCGGCACCCGTCAGCATCAGCAGGTGGTCAACGCCGGTCAGCGGATGGAAAAATCCGGCCTGAAAGCTGTCGGCACCGTGGCCAGGGTGGGCAAGCGCCGGAAGGGAAAAGGCCAGTAATAACAACGGTAAATACTTACGCATGGGTCATCCTTAATGTGAGTGGGCATGAGCGTGGCTGTGGCCGTGAGCGGCGCCGGAATAGGCGCCGGCTTCCGGCTCAAACGGCAGGGTGGCAAACGTCACCTCCAGCCCGAACTGGCGCAGCATGTCGTCAAGAACATGATCGTGGTGATAGCGCACTTCGCCGGGCATGATCTGCAACGGCACGTGGCGGTTACCCAGGTGATAGCAGGCTCGGGCGAGGAGGAAGGGATCGGCGCAGCGCACCTGCGAAACGGATTCCGGCGCGGCGATCACTTCAATGACCTCGCTGCCGTCTTCGCTGGCCAGCAGATCGCCGCCGCGCAGCAGCAGCCCACGCGGCAGCATCAGCCCGGCTTCGCGGCCATCGTTGAGCGCCACCCGGGCGCGGCTTTTTACCCGAATATCAATCGGCAGCGTGACGCTGGCGGTAACGGGGTGGGCGTGATCAAGGCGTTGGGTTAAGTAAATCATCATCACTCCTCAGAACAGGAAATAGCGTTGCGCCATCGGCAGGATCGCTGCCGGCTCGCTGGTGATAAGCTGACCGTCGACGCGGACCTCATAGGTTTGTGCGTCCACGGTGATATCCGGCTGCAGGCCGTTGTGGATCATGTCGGCCTTCCTGACCGTCCGGCAGCCTTTTACCACGGCGGTGGCACTCTGCAGGCCAAGCTGCTGCGGAATGCCCTGCGCCTCTGCGGCCCGGGAGATAAAGGTCAGGCGGGTGGCGTGACGCGCAGCGCCAAGCGCGCCAAACATCGGCCGGTAGTGAACCGGCTGCGGGGTCGGGATCGAGGCGTTAATATCGCCCATCGGCGCACAGGCGATCATTCCGCCTTTGACGATGGTGGCGGGCTTGACGCCAAAGAACGCGGGCGACCAGACCACCAGGTCCGCCAGTTTCCCCGCCTCGACAGACCCCACCTCATGGGCGATACCGTGGGTCAGCGCCGGGTTGATGGTGTACTTGGCGATATAGCGTTTCACGCGGAAGTTGTCGTTATCTCCACGCTCTTCCGGCAGCGCGCCGCGCTGAACTTTCATGCGGTGCGCCACCTGCCAGGTGCGGGTGATCACTTCGCCAACGCGGCCCATCGCCTGAGAATCTGACGAGGTCAGCGAGAAGGCGCCGAGATCGTGCAGCACGTCTTCGGCGGCGATGGTTTCCCGGCGGATGCGCGATTCGGCAAACGCCACGTCTTCGGCGATATCCGGGTCGAGATGGTGGCAGACCATCAGCATATCGAGGTGTTCGTCGATGGTGTTAACCGTGTACGGCAGCGTTGGGTTGGTGGACGAGGGGAGAATGTTCGGGTGCGCGCAGGCGGTGATGATATCCGGCGCGTGTCCGCCGCCCGCGCCTTCGGTGTGGAAGGTATGGATGGTGCGCCCGGCAATGGCGGCCAGCGTATCTTCAACAAACCCGGATTCGTTCAGCGTGTCGCTGTGCAACGCCACCTGGATATCCATCTCATCGGCAACGGTGAGCGAGCAGTTGATGGCCGCAGGCGTGGCGCCCCAGTCTTCGTGGATCTTAAGCCCGATGGCACCGGCGGCAATTTGTTCGCGCAGGGCATCGGGGTTCGAGCCGTTACCTTTCCCCAGCAGGCCAATATTCACCGGCAGCGTATCGGCTGCCTGTAACATGCGGGCGATATACCACGGCCCCGGCGTGCAGGTGGTGGCGTTGGTGCCGGCGGCCGGACCGGTGCCGCCGCCAATCATGGTGGTGACGCCGGAAACCAGCGCCTCTTCCGCCTGCTGCGGACAGATCCAGTGGATGTGGGTGTCGATACCGCCGGCGGTCACGATCTTCCCTTCGGCGGCGATCACTTCGGTGGCTGCACCGACGGGGATCGTCACGCCGGGCTGGATATCCGGGTTGCCTGCTTTGCCCACGGCAAAGATACGACCGTTTTTAACGCCGATATCGGCCTTGACGATCCCCCAGTGATCGACAATCAGCGCATTGGTCAGCACCAGATCCACGCACGCCTGTGCGGTCATCTGCCCCTGACCCATGCCGTCACGGATCACCTTGCCGCCGCCGAACTTGACCTCTTCGCCATAAATCGTGAGATCGTTTTCGACTTCAATCCACAGCTCGCTGTCGGCGAGGCGCACTTTATCGCCGGTGGTCGGGCCGAACATATCGGCATAGGCCTGGCGTGAAATTTCAGCCATTTTTAAGCTCCCCCATTACCTCGCCGCGAAAGCCGAAAATGCGCTGTGCGCCGGTCACCTGGACCAGCGTCACCTCGCGTTTTTGCCCGGGTTCGAAACGCACGGCGGTGCCCGCCGGAATGTTCAGACGGTAGCCTTTTACCGCTTCCCGATCGAACTTCAGCGCCGGGTTGACCTCGTAAAAATGGTAGTGCGATCCCACCTGGATCGGACGATCGCCGTGATTTTCGACGATCACGCTCTGGGTTTTTCGCCCGACGTTAAGGGCGATGGTGCCGGGTTGGATCTGATATTCACCTGGGATCATGGCCGCTCCTCAGACTATCGGGTTGTGGACGGTGACGAGTTTCGAACCGTCCGGAAAGGTGGCTTCGACCTGGATGTCCGGGATCATTTCCGCCACGCCTTCCATGACCTGCGCGCGCGTCAGAACATGGCGGCCCGCCTCCATCAGAGCGGCGACGGTTTCGCCGTCACGCGCCCCCTCCATAATAAAGGCGCTGATCAGGGCGACCGATTCCGGGTAATTGAGTTTTACCCCGCGAGCCAGGCGGCGTTCGGCAACCAGCGCGGCGGTGAATAACAGCAGCTTGTCTTTTTCTCTGGGGGTCAGTTCCATAACGTTTCTCTTATGTCTGCCAGATACGGGGCGAACAGGCGGTTTTGGGGGTTAATAGCGGGCGAAGCGTCTGCCAGATATCGCGCATCACCCGCTGGCAAATCAAGTTATCGTGAGAGAGAAAACGCACCGACAGCAGCCCGTCACAGAGGGTGGCACCGGCGAAGGCCTGCAGCGGTTCGAGCCGTTCACGCACGGTATCAAGGTGCGCATCGCAGGCCGGGTAGAACAGCAGGGTGCCGACCCACGGATGCCCGGCAACCGGGGAGAGATCGCCGTCGCTCAGGTGCAGGCGTTCGATCAGCCGTGGCTCATCGTCAACCCAGACCTCCAGCCGGCTTTCGAGCCTGCCGTGGCTGAAGGTTTCATCGATCACCGGACGGCCGAGGCAGAAAAGCTCCCAGGCCAGCAAGGTGCTGGACGCCCGCAGATGGAAGACGGAGCGTAGCGCCGCGTTCGCACCGGAAAAGAGTATGCTGTCCTGCGGCAGCCACTCAAAAATGGCCCCCTCGTCCACGGAAAAGTGCTGGTTCAGCCGGGCCTGTGGCCCGCTGCTGCGGTAAAACTTGCTGGCGCCTGGCATGGTGATAAGGGCATGGCTGTTGGCCTCCAGCCGCACGCTGATGTCCAGCGTATCGCCGCCGACAATCCCGCCTGGCGGGTGCAGCAGATACAGATGACAGGTCTCATCTTCGGGGTAAAAAGGGCGTTGCACGGTAAGCGGGCCGGTGTGACTGGCGGAGCGCAACCGCGTTTTCTCAGGGGTATGGCAAAACTGCAACGCAAGCGCTGCCTGCCAGCCTTTATAAGAGTTATCAGTCACCTGAGTTGCTACCATGCTGCATCCATCTACCTGCGTACGGGGTACGGTTCAGTATGCCCTGGCGGAAATGAAGGCTGTCATATGAGTCGCTTATGGATGGCGGGGAGACTGAAAACGTCCCTTTTCGGCGCGTTGGCCAGAGGATATTAAATATAAAAAAGCACGGCTTTGGGCCGTGCTCTCAGGCAGGGTGCTGCGTCGCTTATTTCAGGTGTTCGTGCAGGGCAGCACCGGCCTGCTCCAGAGCAACCTGGACCGTCGGTTCGTTGCTCAGAGGATTAAGCAGGCCAAAGTCGTGGATCATTCCGTTATAGCGCGTCACGGTTACCGGGACACCGGCTGCGTCGAGTTTCCGTCCGAACGCCTCGCCTTCATCACGCAGAACATCAAGCTCTGCCGTCTGGATCAGCGTCGCAGGGAAGTCCTGCAACTGTGCGACACTGGCGCGCAGCGGGGAGGCGAGAATATTGTGGCGATCGGTCTGGCTGGTGGTGTAGTTATCCCAGAACCATTTCATCATGTTTTTCGTCAGGAAATGGCCATTTTCGTACTGGTTATATGACGCGGTATCAAAGTTCGCATCGGTCACCGGCCAGAGCATAACGTTGTAGCGAATGTGCGGCCCTTTGAACTGTTTGGCCTGCAGGGCGACGGAAGCCACCATGTTGCCACCCACGCTGTTGCCGACAAGACCCAGACGACTGCCATCCACGCCAATCTCTTTGCCGTGTTCCGCTACCCATTTCGTTGCCTGATAGGCCTGATTGATAGCCACCGGGAAATGGGCCTCAGGGGAAGGGGTGTAATCAACATAAACGGCGGCGGCACCGGATGCGCGCACCAGATCGCGGATTAAGCGTTCGTGGGTTGGAAAATCACCCAGTACCCAGCCGCCGCCGTGGAAGAACATAAATACCGGGAGTGTGCCTGTGGCATGTTCAGGCTTCACAATCTTCAGGTTAATCGTCTGACCATTCACCGCGATTGTTTTATCTGACACCTCTGCTGGCGGCAGTTTTACCCCTTTCTGCGCGCCGATAAGTACTTCGCGGGCTTCCTGTGGCGTCATCTGTTCCATCGGTTTACCTTTGCCGGCGTTCAGCACATCGAGAAAAGCCTGTACACCTGCGGTTGGTGCCGGAGTATTCGTGGTTTGCGCGGACGCGGCGGCGGATGCGAAGACGGAAGAGACCAGGATAGCGGTTAATGTTTTCATAGTAATACCTCGTTAAACGGAAGTTGAAAGTGGGTGTTGGTAACTAAGTAGTGCGCTATTTAATTTCTTATATAATACTTGCGCGCAAGATACTTTTAGTCAAACATTATTTATACTTTTTTTATCCATCACGAGATGAGTGTTTTAAAGATGAAAGAAAACAAAATGTTAGATGGGATGCTTTGCTTCTCGTTGTACTCTGTCACCAATGCGCTTGTACGACAGTACCGGCCTTTACTCAAAGAACTCGATCTCACCTATCCGCAATTTGTGGTTCTGATGGCGCTGTATGAGCAAGACAATATCCCGCTGCGCGATCTGAGTGAAAAGACCCTGTTTGATTCAGGCACGCTGACGCCTCTGGTGCAGAAACTGGAGGCCAAGGGCTTCCTGCAGCGTATTTCGGTTGCCGGTGATGAGCGGATGAAAAACGTCGTGCTGACCGAAAAGGGAGACAACATGAGAGAGCAGGTGACGGCACTGCCTGAGCGGATGCGCTGTAGCATGCGAATGAATGATGATGAACTTGAGATGCTAAAAACACTGTCCAGAGCCCTGCTGGAAGATTTGTAAGCGCCCTGGTTTTACAACCGCTTAACGGTGGGCGCTACCCCACCGTTAAGCGGTGTTTCAGATCGTTAGCGGTAATCTTCCGCATCCACGTCATACCCTGACGGTTCCCAGCGGATCGCCAGCAGCGATGCCAGACCAATAAACGGTGCCAGCGCGATCACCCAAAATACGGCGGTATCCAGCGATGCTACCAGCAGCGGGAACAGGAACAGTGACAGCGTTGAACTGCTGCGCATCAACGTCTGGTTAAGCCCCACGCCAACGCCGCGCAGCGAGGTCGGGTAGCTCAGTGAGGCAAACGTCATGGTGTGCGCGCCCGGACCAAAACCCTGGCCGAACAGGAACAGCGCCAGCATCGCGACGGCGAGCACGCCTTCCGTCGCTCCCTCAGGGCGGCCGATCAGCGCCAGCCCGAGTAGCGCGACAAGCTGGCAGGCGTAGCCTGCGAGGGACATTCGCCATGCACCGAAGCGCGGAACATAGCGTACAGCCAGCAGCCCGCCGACAAAGGCGAACAGCAGGTTGAGCGCCAGGGAGATCAGGATGGTGGTCAGCATCGACTGGACAAAGAAGCTGGAGATAATCACCGGCAGACCGAAAGCGACCGCGTTGTAGGCGAAAGAGGAGACGACGGACAGCAGCGTCGCCAGCGTCGTGCGCCGTAAGTAGATGCCGCGAAACAGGTTCAGGTAGTTTGACCATTTTGCCTTGTTGACCGTCGGCGCGGGTTGGTTCAGCGCATCCTGCGGCACGTGGGCGTTGATATTGTACGACTGCCGTAAAATGGATGCCGCCTCCTTCAGGTTGCCCTGATTCGCCGCCCAGACCGGGGATTCACTCATATAGCGACTGCGGATGGCGATAATCACCAGCGCCGGCACCGCGCCGAAACCGAGGATCAAGCGCCAGAGCCAGTCGCTGTGGCTTTCCGGCAGCACGGCGTAGAAGAGCAGCACCAGCAGGTAAGAGATGCTGATGGCGGCATACCAGGTCGGGCACCACATCGCGACGCTGGCGGCTTTATTTCCCGGGCCTTTGAGCCGGGCGAATTCGCTGAGAAACGCCATCGCCACCGGCAGGTCTATCCCGACGCCCAGCCCCATGACAAAGCGCGCCCCGGCCAGCGCATATTCATTCGGTGCCAGCGCACAGGCGAGTGCCGCCACCACAAAGAACACCATGTCAGCCATAAAGACGCGGTAGCGTCCGATTTTGTCCGTGAGATAGCCGCCCAGCAGCGCGCCGACAATGGCACCAAAGGTAATGGCGGAGGCCACCATGCCGGTGCCCGCCGGCGTCAGATTAAATTCGCGGGTAATGTCTTTAATGCCGAACGCCAGCGCGCCGAGATCGTAGGCATCAAGGAAAATACCGCCGAGGGCGATACCGACAATGATACGGGCATTGGCCCGGGCCTGAGATCCCTCGTTAACCAGACGTGAAACATCCGCTGCGTTTCGTACCCACCTGATGTCGCCATCGGGCGTATTTCCTGCCGTTGAAAGGGGCGTTGATTCTGTGATTTCTGCCATGTTCTTTTTATGTGGTTGTGTTGTGTCTCTAACAGTTACCACAGGCTGAAGGTGACCAAAATCACATTTGGTTATAAGACATAACGAAGCGCTTACTGAGGCTCTTTTTTCTTTCTCCTGAGCTTCGTCCAGATTTTGGTCTCCTGACGACGCCACAGACGTTGAATATTATCGTGATGGCGCAGCAGGATAAGACAGGAGAGCATGGAGACCGGGAAGGTGAACTGCGGTTTAAACCACCAGACGTAAAACGGGGCGATCAGCGCGCTAACGATGGCGCCAAGCGAGGAGTAACCGCTCAGTAAAATGGTCAGTAGCCAGGTGCCAGCCATCACGCCGGTTAAATCCCAGCCGATCGGGGCAATTGCGCCAAACGCGGTGGCAACGCCTTTACCGCCTTTAAAACCAAAGAACACCGGCCAGATATGACCGACGCAGGCGGCGATGGCGATGAGCCCCAGCCAGAACGGCGTTACGCCCAGCACATAGGCGCCCCAGACGGGAAGCATCCCTTTTAGCACGTCAAAAATTAATACCGCTACGGCTGCTCCCTTGCCGCCAATTCGCAATACATTGGTCGCCCCGGGGTTTCCGGATCCGCTTTCACGAGGGTCAGGTAAACCGGCGATACGGCAGACCAGAATGGCGCTGGAGATTGAGCCGCAAAGGTAGGCGAGGAGGATCATTCCAGGCGCGATTGCACTCATAACGCTGTTCCGTTTTGAAAATGTATCTGTATTCTCAACATCTGTGGATAATACGCATAATTCGCCGGAAGTGGTATCCGGTTTAGCCAAAAAGCAGGCAGGTCGTGATGGATATTGTATTTATAGAGCAACTTTCGGTAATCACCACAATTGGTGTTTACGACTGGGAACAGACCATCGAGCAGAAGCTGGTGTTCGATATCGAAATGGGCTGGGATAACAGACAGGCGGCAAAAAGCGACGATGTGAACGACTGTCTGAGCTATGCCGATATCAGCGAGGCGGTGATCGCGCATGTCGCAGGGCAACGTTTCGCCCTTGTTGAGCGGGTTGCTGAGGAGGTCGCGGCCCTGCTGCTGAGCCGTTTTAACTCACCGTGGGTACGCATCAAACTGAGCAAGCCGGGGGCCGTTGCCCGCGCCGCCAGCGTGGGGGTTATCATCGAGCGTGGCCAAAATCTGAAAGCAAACAAATAACGTCATAATTGCTAAACCATTTTCGTTTATACCGGTCTTAACGCTGTATCTTTCACGGTGGCCTGTATGGTGCGCCGTTTTTTATCTTTTTTTAGGGGTTTACAGATGAGCGATATGCACTCGCTGCTGGTGGCGGCAATACTGGGTGTGGTCGAAGGATTGACAGAGTTTTTACCGGTTTCCAGTACCGGCCATATGATTATCGTCGGCCATCTACTGGGCTTTGAGGGTGATACCGCGAAGACGTTTGAAGTGGTTATTCAGCTGGGCTCTATTCTGGCGGTGGTGGTGATGTTCTGGCGCCGTCTGTTTGGTCTGATTGGCATCCATTTTGGTCGCCCGCCGCAGCATGAGGGGGTCGGTAAAGGTCGCCTGTCGCTGGTCCACATTGTGCTCGGGATGATCCCGGCCGTGGTGCTGGGGCTGATTTTCCACGATGCCATTAAATCGCTGTTTAACCCGGTCAACGTGATGTACGCGCTGGTGGTCGGTGGTTTCGTGCTGATTGCCGCCGAAGTGCTGAAGCCGAAAACGCCGCGCGCGGAGGGGCTGGACGATATGACCTATCGCCAGGCGTTTATGATTGGCTGCTTCCAGTGTCTGGCGCTGTGGCCGGGCTTCTCCCGTTCAGGGGCGACCATCTCCGGCGGGATGCTAATGGGCGTCAGCCGTTATGCGGCGTCGGAATTCTCATTCCTGTTAGCGGTGCCGATGATGATGGGCGCCACCGCGCTTGATCTGTATAAAAGCCTTGGCTTCCTGACGACCGGCGACATCCCGATGTTTGCCGTGGGCTTCATTACCGCGTTTATCGTGGCGCTGATTGCGATCAAAACCTTCCTGCAGCTGATTAAACGTATCTCGTTTATTCCGTTCGCGATCTATCGCTTTATCGTCGCGGCTGCGGTGTACGTGGTCTTCTTCTGATTGACCGTTGCCCTCACTCTTTTGGCTGAGGGCAACGCTGTTCCTTCCATGCGGCGACCGCTTCGATCCTGCGTCTTGTCATCTCTTCGCGGATCGCCGGCCCTTTGAAACCGGCCGCAACAACATCTTTCGTCGGCACCGCTTTCGCCACCTCCCACGCTTCGCGCAGCAGACGACCCTGCGGATACTCACAGGCTTCAAAACCGGTGCGTCCACGTACGTCGGCCTCGCTGGTCAATGCGACCTGCTCCACGCGTTGCGGCTTGCGCCAGGCGTCGATGTTGTCGAACAGCTTAACGATAGTGGCTGGCTTGAGGATCGGGAAGGTGTGGATCAGATCGTGGAACTCCGCCACCCGTTTTGCCAGATCGCGAATGTCGTTCGGTACGCGCAGACGCTGGCACAGCCCCTCGACCAGCTTCACACCCGCAGGGCCGTGTCCGTGATGGCGCGGCCAGAGTGCTTTTGGCGTTAATCCTTTGCCCAGGTCATGACACAGCGTGGCGAAGCGAACATCGACATCCGGGCTGAGCATAGCGGCCATGCCGAGCGTCATCAGGGTATGCACGCCGGTGTCAATTTCCGGGTGCCACTTTGCCGGAGCGGGAACGCCAAACAGCGCATCCACTTCCGGGAATAGCACCTTCAGCGCCCCACAGTCGCGCAGCACCTGGAAAAAGACCTGTGGATTGCGGGTGGTGAGGGCGTTTTCCGTCTCTTTCCAGACCCGCTCCGGCGTCAGATGCTCCAGTTCACCCGCGCGGGTCATGGCCGTCATCAGCGCCAGGGTTTCATCGGCGATTCGGAAGCTCAGATGAGCGTAACGGGCGGCAAAACGCGCCACGCGCAGCACGCGCAGTGGATCTTCAGAAAAGGCGGAAGAGACGTGTCGCAGAATACGGTTGCGCAGATCGTCCTGGCCGCCGTACGCGTCGATAATATGGCCCTGCTCATCCTGCGCCAGGGCGTTGATGGTGAGATCCCGGCGCAGTAAATCCTGCTCCAGCGTCACGTCCGGTGCGGCATAGCAGGTAAAGCCGGTATAGCCGGATCCCGACTTGCGTTCGGTACGCGCCAGGGCATATTCTTCGCGGCTTTGCGGGTGCAGGAACACGGGGAAATCGCGGCCTACCTGCTGGTAGCCCGCGCTGAGCATCTCTTCTGGCGTCGCGCCAACCACAACCCAGTCTCTGTCTTTGACCGGCAGACCTAACAATGCATCCCGTACTGCGCCACCGACCAGATAACTCTTCACACCTTACGCTCCCGTTTTCTCTTTCCCAGGATGATACGTAAGTCTGGCAGAGAAGACGAGTTAGTTCATCCAGCGATCTTTGCGTTTACGGCTTGGGATGAGGTGCGGCAGCACCAGGCCCAGCACCAGGCCCACGCCCAGCACGCCGCCGCCATACATAAACCACTGCATAATGATGGTGCGCTGTTTGTCGTCAAGCTGCAGGTTGGCGGCATTCACTTTTTTCTGCGCGACAATCAGCTCGTTTTTCAGCTTCTGGTTTTCATCTTTCAGGCCAGCGATGACGCCGTCGCTCTGGGCAACTTTTTGCTGCATTTCTGCGGTACGCTGGTTCCAGGTGCCGTCAATGTTGTTCAGCTTATCGGTCAGGGTTTTCACCTGATTTTCGAGGTCCGGCACGCGGGTGCGCAGGCTTGGCTCGTTGCTCAGCTCTTTCAGTGGGATCCAGGCGGTGCGGCCGGTGCTGTCGCGAACCTGACCATAACTGGTGTCGGCGTTAGTCTGGAGCAGGGTCACTTCCTCGCCGGCGTTAACCGTGCCCACGAGGCGATAATTATCCCCCGGGCCGCTGCGTACCCAGGTGTTCAGTTCGTCAGAAACGTAACGTTTCTCTTCAGCGTGGACCGCCGTTGCGGCGCTAAAAGCGAGTAAAGTAAGTCCAATCAGGCGTAATTTAAGCATATCAGTCGTTATTTTCATAAAAAGTGGAACGATAGTAGTGGTAACAGTGTCACTACGCAAAGGATTCATCATCAATCAGAATCATCTGTGTCCTGCTAACCACCGCCTGAAACTTTTACGCCCGTCAAATTGCTCATTGCGTGGCAATTTGGCGCAAAATACTATGTACTGACAAATAAAGGGCGAGGAAGTTCGCCTTCACTGACGCGACTGTGACGCACGCAAAAGTACAACGCTATGACTCAAGAAATCGAATTAAAATTTATCGTCGACAAAGAGAGCGTTGACGCTCTTCGTCAGCACCTTAATCAGCTATCCGGCGAACATCATGAACCGGTACAACTGCTCAACATTTATTACGAGACGCCGGACAACTGGCTGCGCCGCCACGATATGGGGCTGCGCATCCGTGGCGCGAGCGGGCGCTACGAGATGACGATGAAAATCGCCGGTCGGGTGGTGGGCGGTTTGCATCAACGTCCGGAGTACAATATCGACATTGCACAGCCTGAACTTGAGCTGGAACGTTTCCCGGCGGAAGTCTGGCCGCAGGGATCGCTGCCTGAAACCTTATCCGCCGAAGTGCAGCCGCTGTTCAGCACCGACTTCTGGCGCGAGAAGTGGCTGGTGAGCGAAGGCAAAAGCCGGATTGAAATCGCCCTGGATCTGGGCGAGGTCAGGGCGGGCGAGCGCCGGGAGCCGATTTGCGAACTGGAGCTGGAACTGCTGGAAGGCGATGTGAACGACGTGCTGAAGCTGGCGCGCAAGCTGGTAAACCAGTCCGGCCTGCGGCAGGGCAGCCTGAGCAAAGCGGCGCGCGGGTATCATCTTGCCGCTGGCGATGCGCCGCGCGTGCTGAGAGCGACGACCATTTTGCATGTCGCACCAAAGGCCAGCGTGGAGCAAGGTCTGGAGGCGGCGCTGGAGCTGGGCCTGTCGCAGTGGCTGTACCATGAAGAGCTGTGGGCGCGTGAGGTGAAACATGCCAAAAGCGGCGTCCTGTCGGCCATTGGACTGGTTCGTCATGCGCTGGCGCTCTTCGGCGGGATCGTGCCTCGTAAAGCGAGTGCGCACTTACGTGACCTGCTGACCCAGACCGGGACCCTGATGCTCTCCGATGTCTCTGCGCAAACCGCTCTGTACAGCCCGCAGGCCGCGAGCGCAAAACTGGCGCTGACGGAGCTGCTTGTTACCCGCGGCTGGCGCAGTTTCCTCGACGCAAAGGCGCAGACCAAAATCGGAGAATCGTTTAAACGGTTTGCTGATACCCACCTTTCCCGCCATGCCGCAGAGCTGAAAACCACCTTTGCCCAGCCCCTGGGCGACCAGTATGGCGATCAGCTTCCTCGTCTGGCGCGCAACATCGACAGCCTGTTACTGCTGTCCGGGGCGTACGATGGCGCCAACGCGCAGGCCTGGCTGGAAAACTGGCAGGGGCTGAAGCACGCTATCGAAACCCGCCAGCATATCGAAATTGAGCACTACCGAAACGAGGCTATTTCGCAGGAGCCATTCTGGCTGCACAGCGGAAAACGTTAACTCTGGCAAGGAACCCCAATAATGCCGCTTTCTTCGCAGTTACAGCAGCAATGGCAGAGAGTCTGTGAGCGTCTGCCTGAGTCATTACCGGCGTCATCTCTCAGCGAGCAGGCGAAAAGCGTGCTCACGTTCAGTGATTTTGTGCAGGAAAGCGTAACGGCCTCTCCTGACTGGCTGGCGGAGCTTGAGAGCTCGCCGCCGCAGGCAGATGAGTGGCGGCATTATGCCGACTGGCTAAAGTGCGCACTTGACGATGTGGCCGATGAGGCGACGCTGATGCGTGTCCTGCGCCAGTTTCGTCGGCGGATCATGGTGCGGATCGCCTGGGCGCAGGCGCTGGAACGGGTCAGCGAAGAGGGCACGCTGCAGCAGCTCAGTGAGCTGGCGCAAACGCTGATCGTCGCCGCGCGGGACTGGCTTTACGCCGCCTGCTGCAAGGAGTGGGGAACGCCCTGCAGCGAAGAGGGGGTTCCACAGCCGCTGCTGATTCTGGGGATGGGCAAGCTCGGCGGCTGCGAGCTGAATTTTTCCTCCGACATCGATCTGATTTTTTGCTGGCCGGAGAACGGCTCTACGCGCGGTGGCCGTCGCGAGCTGGACAACGCCCAGTTCTTTACCCGCCTGGGGCAGCGATTAATCAAAGCGCTGGATCAGCCAACCCAGGATGGCTTTGTCTACCGGGTGGATATGCGTCTGCGCCCGTTTGGCGACAGCGGCCCGCTGGTACTGAGCTTTGCGGCGCTGGAGGATTATTACCAGGAGCAGGGGCGTGACTGGGAACGTTACGCGATGGTCAAAGCGCGGATCATGGGGGATAGCGATGACGCCTTTGCCAACGAGCTGCGCGCGATGCTGCGTCCGTTCGTGTTTCGTCGCTATATCGACTTCAGCGTGATCCAGTCCCTGCGCAACATGAAAGGGATGATTGCCCGCGAAGTTCGCCGTCGCGGGCTGAAAGACAACATTAAGCTCGGCGCGGGCGGGATCCGCGAAATTGAGTTTATCGTTCAGGTTTTCCAGCTGATCCGTGGCGGTCGCGAGCCCTCTCTGCAGTCCCGCTCGTTGCTCCCGACGCTGTCTGCCATCGAACAGCTTCACCTGCTGCCGGAAGGGGACGCGCAAACGCTGCGCGAGGCTTACCTGTTCCTGCGCCGTCTGGAAAACCTGCTGCAAAGCATTAACGATGAGCAGACCCAGACGCTGCCTGGCGATGAGCTGAACCGGGCGCGGCTGGCGTGGGGCATGCGCGCCGACGACTGGGCGACGCTGACAAAGCGGCTGGATACCCACATGGCGGGCGTGCGACGCATCTTTAACGATCTGATTGGCGATGATGAGAACGAATCGTCGGATGACGCGCTCTCTGAGCACTGGCGAGAGCTGTGGCAGGACGCGCTGCAGGAAGATGACACCACGCCGGTGCTGGCACATTTAAGCGACGATGACCGTCATCGCGTGGTGGCGCTGATCGCGGATTTCCGCATGGAGCTGAATAAGCGCGCCATTGGCCCGCGTGGACGCCAGGTGCTGGATCACCTGATGCCGCATCTGTTGAGTGACGTCTGTAGCCGCGCCGATGCGCCGGTACCGCTGTCGCGTATGATGCCGCTGCTGAGCGGCATTA
Organism: Pseudomonadota bacterium; assembly: GCA_023425455.1. Taxonomy (GTDB): domain Bacteria; phylum Pseudomonadota; class Gammaproteobacteria; order Enterobacterales; family Enterobacteriaceae; genus Enterobacter. Next base: position 17,573 of record JAFACP010000198.1, read on the forward strand.
TCACCCGTACGACCTATCTTGAGCTGTTAAGTGAATTCCCTGGCGCGCTTAAGCATCTGATTTCCCTCTGCGCCGCCTCGCCGATGGTGGCCAACAAACTGGCGCGTTATCCGCTGCTGCTGGACGAGCTGCTCGATCCGAATACGCTGTATCAGCCGACGGCGACGGACGCCTATCGTGATGAACTGCGGCAGTATTTGCTGCGCGTCCCGGAAGAGGATGAAGAACAACAGCTGGAAGCATTACGCCAGTTTAAACAGGCTCAGATGTTGCGCGTTGCAGCGGCAGATATCGCCGGTACGCTACCGGTGATGAAAGTGAGCGATCACTTAACCTGGCTTGCCGAAGCGATCATCGACGCGGTAGTGCAGCAGGCGTGGGGGCAGATGGTGGCGCGTTACGGTCAGCCGAAACATCTGGCCAAGCGTGAGGGCCGCGGTTTTGCCGTGGTGGGCTATGGCAAGCTTGGCGGCTGGGAGCTGGGCTATAGCTCCGATCTCGATCTGATCTTCCTGCACGATTGCCCGGTTGATGCAATGACCGACGGCGAACGGGAAATCGACGGTCGTCAGTTTTATCTGCGTCTGGCGCAACGCATTATGCACCTGTTCAGCACCCGTACTTCGTCCGGGATTTTGTACGAAGTCGATGCCCGTCTGCGCCCGTCCGGCGCGGCGGGAATGCTGGTTACTTCAACGGACTCCTTTGCCGATTACCAGAAAAGTGAAGCCTGGACGTGGGAGCATCAGGCGCTGGTGCGCGCGCGCGTGGTGTATGGCGATCCGCAGCTGAAATCGCAGTTTGATCGCATCCGCAAAGATGTCATGACCACCGTACGCGACGGCAATACGCTGCAGACGGACGTGCGGGAAATGCGCGAGAAGATGCGCGCGCATTTAGGCAATAAGCATCGCGACCGCTTTGATATTAAAGCCGATGAAGGCGGGATCACCGATATTGAGTTTATTACCCAATATCTGGTGCTGCGCCACGCTCACGAGAAGCCGAAGCTGACGCGCTGGTCTGATAACGTGCGCATTCTGGAACTGCTGGCGCAAAACGACATTATGGATGAGCAGGAGTCGCAGGCCTTAACCCATGCCTACACCACGCTGCGGGATGCGCTGCACCATCTTGCCCTGCAGGAACAGCCAGGACACGTGGCGCTGGACGGCTTTGCCGCCGAGCGTGCTCAGGTCACGGCAAGCTGGCAGAAGTGGCTGGTGGAACCGTGCGTATCAAAACAAGTGTGATATTATCGCGCGCAAATTGTGAATCTTTCTGGAGTCAGGAATGAAAGTAACACTGCCAGAGTTTGAACGTGCTGGAGTGATGGTTGTCGGTGATGTGATGCTGGATCGTTACTGGTACGGGCCGACCAGCCGCATCTCCCCGGAAGCGCCGGTGCCGGTAGTTAAGGTCGACACGATTGAAGAGCGTCCGGGCGGCGCGGCAAACGTGGCGATGAACATAGCCTCTCTGGGCGCCAGCTCGCGCCTTGTGGGGTTAACCGGCATTGACGATGCGGCGCGTGCGCTGAGCAAATCGCTGGCAGATGTCAACGTGAAGTGCGACTTCGTCTCTGTTCCGACCCATCCGACCATCACCAAGCTGCGCGTGCTGTCGCGCAACCAGCAGTTGATCCGCCTCGATTTTGAAGAGGGGTTTGAGGGCGTTGATCCTGAGCCGCTGCATGAGCGTATCAACCAGGAGCTGGGAACCATTGGTGCGCTGGTACTTTCCGACTATGCCAAAGGGGCGCTTGCCAGCGTGCAGCAGATGATTCAGCTGGCGCGTCAGGCCGGGGTGCCGGTGCTGATCGATCCAAAAGGCACCGATTTTGAGCGCTATCGCGGCGCGACGCTGCTGACGCCAAACCTCTCGGAGTTTGAAGCGGTGGCGGGTAAGTGCAAAACGGAAGCGGAAATTGTCGAGCGCGGGATGAAAATCATCGCTGACTTCGAGCTGTCGGCGCTGCTGGTGACCCGTTCCGAGCAGGGGATGACGCTGCTGCAGCCCGGTAAGAAACCGTTACATATGCCTACGCAGGCGCAGGAAGTTTACGACGTCACCGGTGCGGGAGATACGGTTATCGGCGTGCTGGCGGCGACGCTTGCGGCGGGAAATTCGCTCGAAGAGGCGTGTTACTTCGCGAACGCCGCGGCGGGCGTGGTTGTCGGTAAACTGGGCACCTCAACCGTGTCGCCTGTCGAGCTGGAGAACGCGGTGCGTGGCCGTGCCGATACCGGTTTTGGCGTCATGAGCGAAGACGAGCTGAAGGTGGCCGTTGCCGCCGCGCGCAAACGGGGTGAGAAGGTGGTGATGACCAACGGCGTGTTTGACATTCTGCACGCGGGACACGTCTCTTATCTGGCCAATGCGCGTAAGCTCGGCGATCGCCTGATTGTGGCGGTGAACAGTGATGCCTCCACGAAGCGCCTGAAAGGCGAAAGCCGTCCGGTCAACCCGCTGGAACAGCGTATGATCGTACTCGGGGCGCTGGAAGCCGTGGACTGGGTTGTATCGTTTGAAGAAGATACCCCGCAGCGCCTGATTGCCGGCATTCTGCCGGACCTGCTGGTAAAAGGCGGGGATTATAAACCGGACCAGATTGCCGGGAGCGAAGAGGTCTGGGCCAACGGCGGTGAAGTGATGGTGCTGAACTTTGAAGATGGCTGTTCAACCACCAATATCATCAAGAAAATCCAGAAAGACAGTCAGTAACAGAAACGGGCCGAATGGCCCGTTTTTTTGACTGCCGTTATTCCGCGTCGCTGACCGGCGGGATCGCCGGGGCCGGTTTCACTTCTGCGGCGCTGTCACGGTTTTCCAGCTCGTTCAGACGCTGTTCCAGAAGCGCGAGCTTTTCGCGGGTGCGCAGCAGAACCTGCGTCTGTACGTCGAACTCTTCACGGCTGACTAAATCAAGGCGGACCAGTTG
>JAFACP010000232.1 GCA_023425455.1 Pseudomonadota bacterium
TCGCCAGATAGACCGACAACGTTTTACGTTGACGGAACTCCAGCACCGGCAGACTGTCGCGCTCCGGTGAGTCGTAACGGCTTCCGCGCAGCGAGCGCGTAGCGGCGACTTCACCGGCGGAGATCTGCTTCACAAAGGGGACACCGAGGCGGTAATTGAGTTTTAGCCCAAGGTTATTCTGGCTCACCCCGCTCTCACCCTGCTTATGGGCGGCAGTGAGCGTCACCAGCGGAACCGGCGTATAGTTAAGCCCCAGATTCACCGCCAGCGGATTATGGTAGCCCGTGCCGCTGTCGAACAGATCGACACTGTCGCCAAAATACTGCTCAAAGCTGACGCTGGTATTCAGATGATGAAACCAGGGCAGCCAGGCTTTGGCGGTAATATCATACCCGCGCGCCATCCGCTGCTGGCGGACATCAGAGCGGTTATGCCAGCCGGCAAGCGGCTGATAGTAGTTTGCCGACAGACGCAGGTTTTCTCCCCACGCTTCCGCCCCCAGCCCGGCGCGCTGCAGGTTATCATCGAGCAAATTGTCATAGAAGGTGTTGTAGCCCAGCAGCCATTGCCCGGCGAGCCAGCGCTGCCCCACGCCGAGATTACTGACCAGGCCGTCAGTCTGCTGTGTAAACCCGAGCTGGCTCCAGCTCAGGTAACGCGTGTTATCGCTGAGAGGAACAAACCAGCGTCCGCTGCTGCCGGTGAACTGCCCCTCCTCGTCCACCAGCAGATCGACGCTGGCGTTGCCCCACGGAGAGAGCCAGGACTCGATGGTATCGTTGACTTCACTGCTCAGGGCATCGCGCACCTGGCCAAACGCGAACTGCCGCGCCTGCTCACCGGTGGTCAGCCCGTTATCGATCATGCTCGCTTCGCCAAACGCCTTCGCCATCTCAGCCAGATGCTTCTCGCCTTCGCTGGTCGGTTGCGCCATGCCGAGATCCGGCAGACTATCGCCGTTGTTATCAAACGGATTTTGCGCCTGCTGCACGAAGGATTTCGGCGCACCATGAACGGCTCCAGCCGTAAAAAGGGGGAGTAACAGCAAAAAACGGATGCGGGACGATACAGCCTTCAACGTCGTCAATCAGAACCTGTGTTTATGGACAAACACTTATTATGTTAACGCCATAAGCCCTGAAAACCAGTCTTAACAGAAATTTCAGGAATATCCTGAAAAGATTTGTCGGGTGGCGGCTTCGCCTTACCCGACCTACAAATTCGTACCGGTGCGAAGCCGCCACCCGACGCCCTTACACTATTATCACAACAGCGCTTTCAGCTCCGGCACGCAGGAACCACAGTTCGTGCCGCAGCGCAGCTTCACGCCCAGCGCTGGGGCAGAATCACAGCCTCCGGCTATTGCCTTACGTATCGTATTTTCACCCACGCTGAAGCAGCTACAGATAATTCGCCCGGGATCGGCATCTTCGTCCGGCCGTTGCCCGTGCAGCAGCGCATGGCGTTCAGCAAGTTGGACGGGCGCAGCAGCAAAGGCTTCTTCAATAAACGCATGCGCCAGCGCCGGCAGCGTATGGCCCTCCCAGTAGCCCAGCATCAGCTCACCGTGATGCCAGGCGAGCACGCTGCTGCGTTCTCCCGTCTGTGCCACCTGTAACTGCCAGCCCCGACCGCTGGCGTACGCCATGATCCACGACAGCAACGGCTGCTCCCCCGCCACCGTCAGACGTGAGGCTTTACGCCACCAGCAGACCGACGGCGGCAGCGCTGGCAGCTCGCGGGCATACAGTTCACCCTGCCAGGCGGGTAGCCAGGGCATGATCCTCACCGCGGTTTGTTTACTCTCCGGCTGGCCGGACCCGGCATCAACCCGCCCTTCCACCAGCGCATTGACCTTACCCTGCCGGGCAAATTGCGCGTTCCAGTGCATCGGCGCAAACAGCTCGCCTGCACGCTGCGCGGTGGAGATACGTACTCTGGCAACCATCACTCCGCGCGGGGAGCTTACCCGCGCCAGCTGGCCGTCAGTCAGCCCGGCGCGCGCCGCATCGGTTGCGTTCATCTCAACAAAAGGCTCATCGATATGCTGCATCAGACGCGGAACATACCCCGTGCGCGTCATGGTGTGCCACTGATCGCGGATCCGCCCGGTATTCAGTATCAAGGGGTACAATTGGTCGACGCCTGCCCCATGCGGGGAGGGGTCAACCGGAACAAGCGTTCTTTGCGGGAAATCACCGGCATGCCACTGATACGGCGCCAGCTCGTCCCACGCCTCTCGCGACAGCGACGCCAGTTCGCGCAGGTTTAGCGCCCGTTCGCCGTTATTTTCAAACGCCGTTAGCGCCGCATGTTCACAAAATATCTCCTGAGGGTGTTCCCAGGCGAAGGCATCGCCATAACCGAGCTGGTCTGCGATCCGGGCGATGATCCACCAGTCCGGTCTGGCCTCGCCCGGCGCAGGCAGAAAGGCGCGCTGGCGGGAGATACGGCGTTCTGAATTGGTCACCGTGCCGTTTTTCTCGCCCCAGCCCAGGGCGGGAAAACGGATATGGGCAAACCGGCTGGTGTCCGTCTCCTGCATCACCTCAGATATCATGACCAGCGGGCAGGCCGCCAGAGCCTGGCACACCGCGTGGCTGTCGGGAAGTGACACGGCAGGGTTGGTACCCATGATCCACACCGCCTTCACCTCGCCGCGGGCAATAGCGTCAAACAGTTCCACCGCCATCAGGCCCGGGGTCTGCGCCAGCCGTTCCGTTCCCCAGAAACGCGCCACGCGCGCGAGATCGTCCGGCTCGAAGTTCATGTGCGCCGCCAGCTGGTTCGCCAGTCCCCCCACTTCCCGCCCGCCCATGGCATTTGGCTGTCCGGTCAGCGAAAACGGGCCGCAGCCAGGACGGTTGAACTTTCCGCTGGCAAGATGCACGTTAATGATGGCGTTGCACTTGTCGCTGCCGCTGGAGGACTGGTTGATCCCCATGGTGTAGAGCGTGATCGCGCGTGGCGCGGTGACAAACCAGTCGTAGAAGGTGCCAATCTCGTCTGAAGGCAGATCGCAAAACGCCGCCACGCGAGGGATCGGCCACTCGCCGCGCCCCTGAATCAGATTGAGCAACCCCACAAACAGCCCGGCGTCACTGCCGGGTCTGAGCGCGAGGTGGAGATCGGCGATATCGCAGGTGGCGGTTTTACGCGGATCGATCACGACCACTTTCATCTGCGGATTGTTGTGTTTTGCCTGCACCAGCCGCTGATACAGCACCGGATGCGTCCAGGCCGCGTTCGAGCCAACGAGTACCACCAGATCGCTGTTTTCCACGTCCTCGTAGCTGCACGGCACCACGTCCTCACCGAAGGCGCGTTTGTAGCCCACCACCGCCGATGACATGCACAGCCGCGAGTTGGTATCAATGTTCGCCGCCCCGATAAAGCCTTTCATCAGCTTGTTGGCGGCATAGTAATCCTCGGTCAACAGCTGGCCGGAGGCATAAAACGCCACCGCCTGCGGCCCCCATTCGTTGAAAATATTCCGCAGCCGCTCGCCCGCTTCGCCCAGCGCCTGCGGCCATGCCACCTCCCGGCCATCGACAACCGGGCGCAGCAGGCGTCCCTGTAGCCCCGTGGTTTCCCCAAGGGCAGATCCTTTTACGCACAGACGACCGAAATTCGCCGGATGAGTTTCATCCCCCCGAATGCTTACCTTTTCACCGTCTGCGCTGGCGACCACGCCGCAGCCCACCCCGCAGTAAGGGCACGTTGTCCGGGTTTCCGTCATGAGGCCTCCGCGCGCATCACCAGCTCTTCATTTCCAACCCACACCTTGCCGTTTTCGATTTTTACCGGCCAGGCACGCACCGCAGGCGCCCCGCTCTCAGCCTGACACCCGTCGCGCAGACGAATACGTTGCTTGTAGAGCGGCGAGATCACCACCGGTTCCCCCGCCGCATCGCCGAGGATGCCGCGTGAAAGCACGTTCGCGCGGCTGCCCGGCTCCCGATCGTCGAGGGCATAAACGGTTTTGCCAAAGCGGAACAACGCAATCGGTTTGCGCCCAAGATGCGCGCCAATGCCCGCCTGCTCAGGGATCTCGTCGATATTACAAATTTCCTGCCAGCGCTTGTTCTCCTCTGCGGCGGGGACGTTTACCGCGGTGCGGAACAGCGCCAGGCGGTCAGGATCGTTAAGGGTGGTTTGCCATTCGCACTGGTAGGTCTCCACCACCCGGGCCATCTCCTGCTCCAGCTCGTGGGCGATCCCCAGGCTGTCGTTGAGGATCACCTCGCGTAGATAGTCGAGGCCGCCTTCCAGGTTATCCATCCAGGTACTGGTGCGTTGCAGACGATCTGCCGTGCGAATGTAGAACATCAGGAAACGGTCAACGGTGCGGATCAGCGTTTCGTCGTCCAGATCGCTGGCGAAGAGGTCCGCATGGCGCGGCTTCATCCCGCCGTTGCCGCACAGATAGAGGTTCCAGCCTTTGTCCGTGGCAATCACCCCTACGTCTTTGCTCTGCGCCTCTGCGCATTCACGGGTACAGCCGGAGACCGCCATTTTGATTTTGTGCGGCGCGCGCAGGCCCTTGTAGCGGTGCTCCAGCCTGACCGCGAGGCCGGTGGAATCCTGCACGCCGTAGCGGCACCAGGTCGACCCGACGCAGGATTTCACCGTGCGCAGGGATTTCCCGTAAGCATGTCCGGTCTCAAATCCGGCCTCTACCAACGCCTGCCAGATTTCCGGCAACTGTTCTAGCGTGGCGCCAAACAGGTCAATACGCTGCCCGCCGGTAATTTTGCTGTAAAGGCTATAGCGTTTCGCGATCTGGCCGATGGCGATCAGCCCGTCGGCGGTCACTTCACCCGCAGGCATCCGCGGGACGATGGAGTAGGTTCCGTCCTTCTGAATATTGGCGAAATAGCGGTCGTTGGTGTCCTGCAACGGCAGATGCGCCGGTTTCAGCAGATACTCGTTCCAGCAGGAAGCCAATACCGATCCCACCAGCGGCTTACAGATCTCGCACCCGTGCCCCTGACCGTAGCGGCTGATAAGCTGGTCGAAGGTGCGGATATGGTTGACGCGCACCAGGTGATAAATCTCCTGACGCGAGTACGGGAAGTGTTCGCAGATATCCTTTTTCACCTCCACGCCCTGCTCTGCAAGCTGGAACTCCATCACCTGCTTCACCAGCGCGCTACAGCCTCCGCAGCCGGTCGCGGCTTTGGTGCACTGCTTAATGGCGCCGATATCCGTCGCACCCGCGCTTACCGCCTGGCAGATATCCCCTTTGCTGACGTTATGACACGAACAGATCTGCGCGCTTTCCGGCAGCGCCGCCACGCCCAGCGCTTTCGGCGCGCTGCCTGACGACGCGGGTAAGATCAGCGTTTCCGGCTCTTTTGGCAGGCTGATGCCGTTGAGCATCATCTGCACCAGCGTGGCGTATTCGCTGGCATCGCCCACCAGCACGCCACCCAGCAGGGTTTTGCTATCGTGGCTGACCACAATCTTTTTGTAGATTTGCTGCGGCCCGTGCGTCCACTGGTAGCTCAGCGCGCCCGGCGTGCGCCCGTGGGCATCGCCAAACGACGCCACATCCACGCCCAGCAACTTGAGTTTGGTACTCATATCTGCGCCGGTGAAGCGCTTCTCCTCACCCGCCAGCACAGCGGCGGCCACGCGCGCCATCTGGTAGCCCGGGGCCACCAGGCCAAAGATTTTCCCCTCCCACAGCGCGCATTCACCGATGGCAAGCACGTCCGGATCGGAGGTCCGGCAGCCGTCGTCAATGCAGATCCCGCCGCGCTCGCCGACAGCCAGCCCGCTGCTGCGCGCCAGCGCGTCCTGCGGCCGAATACCGGCAGAGAAGACCACCATGTCCGTTTCCAGCTGTTCACCATCGGCAAAGCTCAGCACCAGCCCGTCGTCTGCGGTGGCAATCTCCGTCGTCGATTTACTGATGTGTACCCCGACGCCCAGCGCCTCAATTTTCTTACGCAGCATTGCCGCGCCGTCGCTGTCGAGCTGCACCGCCATCAGGTTAGGCGCAAACTCCACCACGTGGGTTTCCAGCCCGAGCTGCTTAAGCGCATTCGCCGCCTCCAGCCCCAGCAGGCCGCCGCCAATTACCACGCCGCGGCGAGAGCCTGCCGCATGGGCCGCAATGTTGTCCAGATCGTCGAGGGTGCGGTAGACAAAACAACCCGGCAGATCGTTGCCCGGAACGGGTGGTACGAACGGGTACGAGCCGGTCGCCAGCACCAGCTTGTCCCAGTGAGTCTCATGGCCACTGGCGGTACGCACTACGTGTGCATCACGATCGATAGCGACGATCTGCTGCGAGAGGCGCAGCTCAATGCCGTTATCGGCAAAGAACTCCCCCGCCACCAGCGAGAGCGAGTCCGCGCTGCGTCCGCCAAAATATTCCGACAGATGCACGCGGTCATAGGCGGCATAGCGCTCTTCGCCAAAAACAATAATCTGATACTGCTGATGCAAATTGCGGTTAACGCAGTCTTCGAGGAAATGATGGCCGACCATACCGTGCCCAACCACCACCAGAGTAGGTTTTGTCATAGCGTTCTGTCCTGCAACATGCG
>JAFACP010000264.1 GCA_023425455.1 Pseudomonadota bacterium
CCAAAATAGGCACCGGTATTGGGTGCCAGCGTATTTAAAATGGCGCCAAGCACCAGCGGAACCAGCATCATCCCGCCGGGGATTCGTTCTATTGCGGCTTTAATTTTCATACTGAACCTCATCTCTCATCCCGCGTGTCTGGCGGAAATCCGTAAAAAAGAGCCTAATAAATTCAATGGATTACCTGTTTTAAAAATCAGACAATCCGTTTTCCATGCAAGAAAAATCAAATAAATACGTGCCATTAACCTGCCGCTGGACGTACTCAAAACGGGGTGTTCGCGATTATGATGCGATCTTTGGAATTGCGATTCAATGAAAATAAAACATTGTTTTAGTTATATCGATCACATATTTCTGTAAACGAAAATGGCGACGTTGAATTATTAGGTTCTATGTAAAAGCGATGTAACGAATCAGGCTGTTTTTTTACCTGCAGAGAAAATAAAAACGTGCGGGATAGCACGCGGAGGTCACGGGGAGGGGAATCATCCGCAGGCCGGGATTGACAAAAACAGAAGACATCTGACGTATTGGGGAAATATATGTGAAGTTGATCACAAATATAAACGCTGGTAGGGTAAAAAGGTCATTCACTGCCCCGACAGGCGTCAACAGGTTCGGTTGTATAGACGAAAAAACGTCAATGTAAGTAAACCTGCTACGCTTGAAGAGGAGATGCGCATGAAGCGCTCACCAGGTCCACAGACCGCGTTTTCTGTGGTGCTGACAGGGCTCAGTCTACGAGGATAGCAATGCTTAAAAGGAAAAAGGTAAAACCGATCACGCTTCGCGACGTCACGATTATTGATGATGCTAAATTGCGTAAAGCGATCACCGCCGCCTCGCTCGGTAATGCGATGGAATGGTTCGATTTTGGTGTTTATGGCTTTGTGGCCTATGCGTTAGGTAAGGTGTTCTTCCCCGGGGCCGACCCCAGTCTGCAGATGATTGCCGCGCTCGGGACCTTCTCTGTTCCTTTCCTGATCCGCCCGTTGGGTGGGCTTTTCTTCGGTATGCTCGGCGACAAATACGGTCGTCAGAAGATACTGGCGATCACCATTGTGATTATGTCAGTCAGTACGTTCTGTATTGGCCTGATACCGTCTTACGCCTCGATTGGTATCTGGGCGCCGATTCTGCTGTTGATCTGTAAAATGGCGCAGGGCTTCTCGGTGGGCGGCGAATACACCGGGGCGTCTATTTTTGTCGCCGAGTACTCCCCGGACCGTAAGCGTGGCTTTATGGGAAGCTGGCTGGACTTTGGCTCCATCGCCGGGTTTGTGATGGGCGCGGGCGTGGTGGTACTGATTTCGGCGGTAGTGGGGGAAGAGAGCTTCCTCGACTGGGGCTGGCGTATCCCGTTCTTCCTGGCCCTGCCACTGGGGATCATTGGCCTCTACCTGCGTCATGCGCTGGAAGAGACGCCGGCGTTTCAGCAGCACGTTGATAACCTGGAGCAGGGCGATCGCGAAGGCCTGCAGGAAGGGCCGAAAGTCTCATTCCGCGAGATCGCCGCAAAACACTGGCGCAGCCTGCTGGTCTGCATTGGGATGGTTATCTCGACCAACGTGACCTACTACATGCTGTTGACCTATATGCCGAGCTATCTGTCGCATAACCTGCACTACTCGGAAGATCACGGCGTGCTGATCATCATCGCCATCATGGTGGGGATGCTGTTTGTCCAGCCGATTATGGGGCTGTTGAGCGACCGTTTTGGCCGTCGTCCGTTTATTCTGTTCGGCAGCGTGGCGCTGTTTGTGCTGGCGATCCCGGCCTTCATACTGATTAACAGCAATATGCTGGTGCTGATTTTCGCCGGTTTGCTGATGCTGGCGGTGATCCTTAACTGCTTTATCGGGGTGATGGCCTCCACGTTGCCCGCCATGTTCCCGACGCATATCCGCTACAGCGCGCTGGCTGCGGCCTTTAATATCTCGGTGTTGATTGCCGGTCTGACGCCAACGCTTGCCGCTTCACTGGTGGAAAGCACGCAAAACCTGATGATGCCGGCCTACTACCTGATGGTTATCGCCGTGATTGGTCTGATCACCGGTATCACCATGAAGGAGACCGCCAATCGTCCGCTGAAGGGGGCGACGCCGGCGGCCTCGGATATCCAGGAGGCGAAAGAGATCCTGCGCGAGCACTACGATAACGTAGAGCAGAAGATTGAAGATATTGATGCGGAAATCGAGGAGCTGCAGAAAAAACGCTCCCGACTGGTGGATCAGCATCCGCGGATAACCGAGTAGTTCCTGACGAAAAAACCGGCGCTTGCCGGTTTTTTTATTAGCATCCTGCGGCAATGTAGTCGCCGCTGGCGCTGATGGGGATCACCGTCAGAAACAGGATGGTCGCAAAGAGGATCAGCAGCACGCCCCCGATGATTTTAATCAGCGGGAACAGCCAGCTCAGGGAGGTGCTGCCGCCAAACCAGGCGACCGTGCGCTGGCGGGCGAAACGTACCGCCAGCGACAGCGCCATGATCGACAGCGCCGTGCCTGTCGCCATGGTCATCACCGCCGCCATGCCCCAGCTGACAATACCCAGCGCATTCGAAAACATCAGGATCATGATGGCCCCGCTGCACGGGCGAGCGCCAATCGCCAGAATGACGCCGAGCCGCGTTTTCCAGTCTCCGCCGCTCACCGCCGCGCCGACGCCGTGATGGCCGCAGCCGCAGTGCGGATCGTGCTGATGCAGCGGGGTGAGAGCGTTGATGGTCATTTTTCGCGGGCGCAGATTTTTCAGCGCCTGGTAAATCATATATGCCCCAAACGCGCCGATCAGCACCGCGCTGATTTTCTCAACATACCAGCGGCTGGTGCTGATATCACCAGACGCCAGGTTGAGGCCGACCGCGAGAATAAACACGAACAGAATGGCGCTAACGCCCTGCATCAGGCTGCCAACAAACGGCACCACGCGTGCGGCAACCGGGCTTTCGTTGTTGGTGCTGAGATAGGTTGTGACAATAAATTTACCGTGGCCTGGCCCCACGGCGTGCAGTACGCCATAGAAGAACGCCCCGGTGAGTAGCCACACTCCGCCGCTGTATTGATGATTATTCAGCTGCAGCAGGTACATCACCAGATAGCGGTGCAGGGTGATTTGCGTGGCAAGGCACCACTGGAGAAACGCATTCCAGTGGGCATGCAGACTAACGCCACCAAACAGAAGCGCCAGCGCGATCAGCCCTGCGCCAGGAAGACGCCAGTCACGGGTGAGAGATTGAGTGGTCATGTGGACGGCCTGCTGAGGAAAACGGTGCCGCTAGTATAGCTGATTTTCTCTGCGCGCTTTCCTGCCGCCCGTCTTTACGCTCCTCAGCTGAGTTTCATGACCCGATGCTTTAAGTGCGCGCGCAGCAGCGTTTCCGTACTCTCTTCACCGGCCTGAAGATCCAGCCGCATGCAGTCAAAGGCCGATACGCTCTCCTCAAACGGCATTAACAACCCGTTGCTGCGCAGCAGCAGCTGGCCGATAGCCTCTGCTCTGCCCGGGTCCAGCGCCTGCCCGGTCTTAATGATGATGCCGCAGGGGATTGCGCCATCGCGCTGCAGGGCAATCACGGAATACAGCCAGGGACAGATTCGCGACTTCCAGTCCGGGATGGTGAACTGGTTGTAGTTAATACCTTTCCCCTTCTCCTGCGTAAAATCGACGGTATAGAGAGGAACAAAATCGTTCGCGCCTGAGCACATGGCGATAAACAGCGCATCCTGCGTATTCTGAATGGTTGTGACGAAGACATTCAGCATGAATTCCATTTGTGTCAGGGCAAGCTCCAGCGTGACCACGCTGCTGTCCTGCAGGAAAAACAGCAGGGTTACGTTATTTTCCCGCAGCTTCATCACCAGGTCCGTGACGCGAAGTGCGAGGATCGGATTATGTACCTCATCGGGGGTGACGGACGGGACACTGGCGCTCATCGCCAGGGTCTCCTTTTGCACCTGCGCGGTGATGGTTTCCGGGCAGGCCTGGTGCAGCCGCTGTAGCGCCCGGTAGCCACCGCAGAGGGCAAACATCAGCTCTTGTACCCGGTCGGGAGGCAGATAAAGCAGCTGTTCCGCGGTTGAGGAGGTGGTGGCTTTCACTACAATCGCCAGCACCCCTTTTGGCGATTTAATGATTCCGGTATTTATTCCTGTCAGAAGCGTCATCAGTACATTTCCTTAAGCATTGGCTGTGGTGAGGCGGAGAGCTGCGCCAGATCGATAATTCTGTCGGCGCAGGCAATGGTTGAAGGGCGATGGGCCACAATGATTCGGGTGATGTTGAGCGCCTCAATCGCCGCATTGATCATGCGCTCGTTACTGGCATCCAGATGGCTGGTGGCTTCATCCATAAACAGGATGTTGGGCTTTTGGTATAACGCGCGCGCGATAAGCAGCCGCTGTTTTTGCCCGCCGGAGATCCCTGCGCCAAGCTCGCCGATGATGGTTTCGTAACCCATTGGCATACGAAGAATTTCGTCGTGAATGTTGCATTTCATCGCGCAGTCGATAATGTGCTGGCGATCGGCTTCGTCATCAAAGCCGGAAATATTGTCGGCGATGGAGCCAGAGAACAGCCGGTCCTCCTGCAGTACGCAGGCGGTGCTGTTCCTGAAATTGTTCACGCCGATTTTGGTGATATCGAAACCGCCGATAAAGATCTCACCCTGCGCCGGTGCCAGCAGCCCGGACATCACTTTGAGCAGCGTGGTTTTACCGATCCCGGATGCGCCGACAAGTGCCACGGACTCGCCCGCGGCGATGGTGATATTCACCTGCGCAAAGATCGGTTTGCTCAGCGCGTCATACTGGTAGGCCAGATTTTGCACCTGCAGAGAGACGCCGACGTTTTCGTCGAACAGCTCTCTGACCGGGGCGTCCTCCTCCGGTTCACTGAACACAATTTCCGAGATCCGCTCGTTGTGCAGCGACAGCATCCTGAGCTGCATGGTCAGGTCGATAAGCGACGAGGCGCGCTGGGCAAACTGACCGCGGTAAGCGTTAAAGGCCATGAACATGCCGATGGTCATGTTGTTATCGATCACCATCAGCGCGCCCAGCCATAAAA
>JAFACP010000337.1 GCA_023425455.1 Pseudomonadota bacterium
CCTTAATTCCCCCGCATGTTGAACCGACGCAGCCGCCAAAAAAGCTGGCGCTTAACAGCAGGAAGATGGTGTGGGCCGGCCAGCTGGCATAATCGCCGGTGGTGAGACCGTTGTCGGTCATCATTGAGCTGGCGAGGAAAAAGGCGTGCACCAGGCTGTCGGTGGCGTCGTACATCCCCGCGTGCCAGACCTGCCAGGCGGTGATGACGATCAGCACTGCTGCGGCGCTGAGAAAGAACTTCAGCTCCGGGCTGCGGCGAACCGGCTTCAGGGTACGCCGGGCAATGACCACGTACCAGAGGGTAAAGTTGAACGCGGACAGAAGCGAAAAGAGCCCGGCGACCAGCTCAATGGCGTGGCTATTATAAAAACCGATACTGTCACTGTGGGTAGAGAACCCGCCCAGCGATACGGTTGACAGCCCGTGGCACAGGGCGTCGAAAAACGACATCCCGGCCACCCAGTAAGCCAGCGTACAGGCTAACCCCAGGGTCAGATAGGTGACCCACAGGGTACGGGCGGTATCTGCCAGCCGTGGCGTAAGGCGCTCTTCTTTGAACGGCCCCGGCATTTCCGACTGATAAAGCTTCATGCCACCAATGCCGAGCAGCGGCAGTACCGCCACCGCCAGCACGATAACGCCTAAGCCGCCGATGAAGTTAAGCTGCGCACGATAGTAAAGATAAGATTTCGGCAGCGCGCTGACGTCGCCAATCACCGTGGCGCTGGTGGTGGTGATGCCGGAAACGCCCTCAAAAAGCGCATCGGCAAAAGAGAGCCTGAGTCCGTCATCCATCCACATTGGCATGGCGCTGATTAGCGAGAACAGGATCCAGAACAGAACGATAATCACGAAACCGTCGCGCGTGCGTAGCTGGATACCGGCATGCCGGGTTGCCCGCCAGGCGATCGCGCCGAGCGGAAAAAAGGTCAAAAAAGTGGTTAAAAAGGTGAAATAGGTGCGCTCTTTATTCAGCAGGGCAATAACCATCGGCGGCAGCATCGAGAGGCTATAAAGCACAACCAAAAAACCGCAAAGGTGAAGCACAACCCGCAGCTGGGACACATTTAACGAATCGTTGAACTTCACTGAAAAACTCCGTGCCAGACCATATTCCGTTGACTGTTAAGCGGAAAAAGATACTGGATATTATGATCTAAAATGATGGCTCTGCGGTAATTTAACCGCACGGCCGATTTTCTGTTTTCAATGCCGATCCTTTTCTTCATTTCTGGCCGCTGAACAGCGTATAATCCCGCTCCTTTTGTCTATTTTTTCTTCGGAAGCATTATGAGCGCAATTTCCCTGATCCAGCCGGATCGTGACCTCTTCTCCTGGCCTCAGTACTGGGCTGCCTGCTTCGGACCGGCGCCATTCCTGCCGATGTCCCGTGAAGAGATGGATCTCCTGGGCTGGGACAGCTGCGACATCATTCTGGTTACCGGCGATGCCTATGTCGACCATCCGAGCTTCGGCATGGCGATCTGCGGGCGTATGCTTGAAGCGCAGGGCTTTCGCGTGGGGATCGTCTCCCAGCCTGACTGGAACAGCAAAGATGCGTTTATGCGCCTGGGGAAACCGAATCTGTTCTTCGGCGTGACCGCCGGCAATATGGACTCGATGATCAACCGCTATACCGCCGATCGAAAACTGCGTCATGACGATGCCTATACGCCTGATAACGTTGCCGGCAAACGGCCCGATCGCGCGACGCTGGTCTATACCCAGCGCTGTAAAGAGGCCTGGAAAGATGTGCCGGTGATCCTCGGCGGGATTGAAGCAAGCCTGCGCCGTACCGCGCATTATGACTACTGGTCTGATACCGTGCGCCGTTCCGTGCTGGTGGATTCGAAAGCCGACATGCTGATTTTTGGCAACGGCGAACGTCCGCTGGTGGAGGTGGCGCATCGTCTGGCGCAGGGTGAATCCGTCGCGCAAATTCGCGACGTGCGCAACACCGCGATTATGGTTAAAGAGGCGCTGCCTGGCTGGAGCGGGGTGGATTCAACCCGTCTGGATACGCCGGGTAAAATTGACCCAATCCCGCATCCGTATGGCGAAGATCTGCCGTGCGCGGACAACAAACCGGTTGAGCCGAAAAAGAGTGAAGCGAAGGCGGTGACCGTGCAGCCGCCGCGCCCGAAGCCGTGGGAAAAGACCTACGTGCTGCTGCCTTCGTTTGAAAAAGTGAAAGGCGACAAAGTGCTGTACGCGCACGCGTCCCGTATTCTGCATCATGAAACCAACCCGGGCTGCGCCCGTGCGCTGATGCAAAAGCACGGCGAGCGCTATATCTGGATCAACCCGCCTGCCATCCCGCTGTCAACAGAAGAGATGGACAGCGTGTTTGCCCTGCCGTATAAGCGTGTGCCGCATCCGGCATACGGTAAAAGCCGCATCCCGGCGTATGAGATGATCCGCTTCTCGATCAACATCATGCGTGGCTGCTTCGGCGGCTGCTCCTTCTGCTCGATTACCGAGCATGAAGGACGGATTATCCAGAGCCGCTCGGAAGATTCGATCATCAACGAAATTGAGGCGATCCGCGACACCGTGCCGGGCTTTACCGGGGTGATCTCCGATCTGGGCGGGCCAACGGCGAATATGTATATGCTGCGCTGTAAATCGCCGCGCGCCGAGCAGACCTGCCGTCGTCTCTCCTGCGTTTACCCGGATATCTGTCCGCACATGGACACCAACCACGAGCCGACGATCAACCTCTATCGCCGCGCGCGCGACCTGAAAGGCATCAAAAAGATCCTTATCGCCTCAGGCGTTCGTTACGATATTGCGGTGGAAGATCCGCGCTACATCAAAGAGCTGGCGACGCACCACGTTGGCGGCTACCTGAAAATCGCTCCGGAACACACCGAAGAGGGCCCGCTGTCGAAAATGATGAAGCCGGGCATGGGCAGCTACGATCGCTTTAAAGAGCTGTTTGATACCTATTCGAAACAGGCCGGCAAAGAGCAGTATCTGATCCCGTACTTTATCTCCGCGCACCCCGGTACGCGTGATGAGGATATGGTGAACCTGGCGCTGTGGCTTAAGCGGCACCGCTTCCGCCTCGATCAGGTGCAGAACTTCTATCCGTCGCCGCTCGCGAATTCGACCACCATGTATTACACCGGCAAAAACCCGCTGGGTAAAATTGGCTACAAGAGCGAGGACGTGGTGGTGCCGAAGGGAGATAAGCAGCGCCGCCTGCATAAAGCGCTGCTGCGCTACCATGACCCGGCAAACTGGCCGATGATCCGCCAGGCGCTGGAGGATATGGGCAAAAAACACCTGATTGGCTCACGCCGGGATTGCCTGGTCCCAGCCCCTACGCTCGATGAGATGCGTGAGGCGCGACGTCAGAATCGTTATACGCGCCCGGCGCTGACCAAGCACACGCCGATTGCGCATCAGCGTTCGAACGCCACAGGCAGCGTTAAGAAACCGCTGAAGCGGAAAGCATAAAAAGGCCCCCGGCATGGCCGGGGGCTTGTTTTATCCGCCAAACTGATCCGGGTCCGGACCCAGACGCTTGCCCTGATCCAGCTTCGCGATTTCGCTCAGCTCGTCTTTGTCCAGGCGGAAATCCCAGACGTCGAAGTTCTCAGCGATGCGTGACGGGGTGACGGATTTCGGGATCACCACCAGGCCATTATCCAGATGCCAGCGAATGACGATCTGCGCCGGGGTTTTGCCGTATTTGTCCGCCAGCTCGTGAATAATTTTCTGATCAAAGACCCCTTCGCCGCCCTGCGCCAGCGGGCTCCATGACTCGGTCTGGATTTTGTGGGTGGCGTTCCACGCGTGCAGCTGGCGCTGCTGCATCAGCGGGTGCAATTCTATCTGGTTGATGACCGGGGCGACGCCGGTTTCATCGATCAGACGCTGCAGGTGATGCACCTGGAAATTACAGACACCAATGCTTTTCACCAGCCCGGCCTGCTGCAGGGCAATCATCCCTTTCCAGGCCTCGACGTAGTGATCGATAGCCGGAACCGGCCAGTGCATCAGATACAGATCGACAGCGTCGAGCCGGAGTTTGTCCAGGCTCTCCTGTAGCGCTTCGCGGGGACGTTTTTGATCGTCATTCCACAGCTTGGTGGTAATGAACAGCTCGTCGCGGGGAACCCCGGCGCTGGCCAGCGCCGCACCGACGCCCTCCTCATTTTTGTACGCGGCGGCGGTATCAATCGACCGATAGCCGACTTCCAGGGCCTTATGAATGGCGGAGACGACCTCGTCGTTACCGGCTTTCCATACACCGAGCCCCAACTGGGGCATTACGTTGCCGTCCTGAAGCTTGATTACGGTTTGGTTTGCCATTTTTCCTCCTTCAAGTGCTCATCGCCGGAGGAGTGCTCCGGCGATGTGGTGTGCATTAAGTCTGGACGAAATGTCAAAAAACGAAAGGCAGGATAACAAAAACGCTTAGCGTGCGGCTTCGTAGATCCGGCGGCTGACGTCCAGGGTGATGTCGCCGTGTTCACCCAGCTGGGTCATACCGTGCTCCTGCAGTTTTTCCAGCAGGGCAGGGATGGAGCTGCCATCGAGTCCATAGCCGGAAAGGCGGGTTGGTACGCCCAGCGCTTCAAAGAAGTTACGGGTCGCTTCAATTGCGGCATCAATACGCGCATCGTCAGAACCTTCGGTGATATTCCATACGCGCTCCGCGTACTGCAGCAGCTTGGCGCGCTTGGTATCACGTTTTTCGTTCCACAAAGCAGGCAGCACAATCGCCAGCGTCTGGGCGTGATCCAGACCGTGCATCGCGGTGAGTTCATGGCCGAGCATATGGGTTGCCCAGTCCTGCGGCACGCCTGCGCCAATCAGGCCATTCAGCGCCTGGGTTGCCGCCCACATTACGTTGGCGCGAACGTCATAGTTTTCTGGCTGTTGCAGCGCTTTCGGACCCTCTTCCACCAGCGTCAGCAGAATGCCTTCCGCAAAGCGGTCCTGGATTTTGCCCTCCACCGGGTAGGTGACGTACTGCTCTACGGTGTGAACAAAGGCGTCGACCACGCCGTTTGCGACCTGGCGAGGCGGCAGGGTGTAGGTATAAACCGGATCGAGGATCGCAAACACCGGTTGAACGTGATCGTTCATAAAGGCCTGCTTATCACAGGTGGTTTTACGGGAAATGACCGCGCCTTTGTTGGATTCAGAGCCGGTAGCCGGCAGGGTCAGCACGGAACCCATCGGGATCGCGCTTTTAATGTCGCTGCCGCGGGTTTGCAGAATGTGCCACGGGTCGATCCCGTCAGCGTAGTGCGCGGCTGCGGCGATGAACTTGGTGCCGTCCAGCACAGAACCGCCGCCAACGGCCAGCAGGAAGGTGATGTTCTCTTCACGGGCGATTTTCACCGCGTTCATCAGCGTTTCGTAAGACGGGTTGGGTTCAATGCCGCCAAACTCACGCACGTCGAAACCTTCCAGCGCGCTGTAGACCTGATCCAGCACGCCGGTCTTTTTCACGCTGCCGCCGCCGTAGGTGATCAGCACGCGAGCGTCCGCCGGGATCTGTGCGCGCAGGTCTGCAATTGCGCCTTTGCCAAACAGGATGCGGGTTGGGGTGTGGAGAGTAAAGTTGTTCATTGCGCGTTCCCTATAGTGGGTGAAAAACCGTGGTAGCGCGGAGGGCTACCTGATGCTGCACATTGTGGCCGTCTGCCGCTATCGTCTCAATGCACATTCCTGCCGATGTCTTGCCCATTTCTACAGGGCGCTGGAGAAACCGGAGAAAAATGCGCACACTGTAGAGGTCGAAAACCGTACCCGGAGTACCTAAACATGAACCGTGAAGCGATCTGCCTTCAGCTAACTTCGCAGATTAAGACGCTGATAGATAAAGAGAATAAGGCTGCCGATCTGTTGCCGGACATTCGACTGCTGTACGGGACACAGCCCGGAACACGCACGCCGGTCATGTATCAGCCGGGCATCGTTTTTCTCTTTTCGGGCCATAAAATTGGCTATATCAATGAGCGCGTATTTCGTTACGACACCAATGAATATCTGCTGCTGACAGTACCTTTACCCTTCGAATGTGAAACCTTCGCGACAGAGGCGGTTCCACTGGCGGGTATTCGCTTGAACGTGGATATTCTTCAGCTGCAGGAACTGCTGATGGACATTG
The DNA here is from genome assembly GCA_023425455.1 of Pseudomonadota bacterium. Lineage (GTDB taxonomy): Bacteria > Pseudomonadota > Gammaproteobacteria > Enterobacterales > Enterobacteriaceae > Enterobacter. The sequence goes on from JAFACP010000337.1 coordinate 6,132, forward strand.
GCGAAGACCCGCTTTTTCAGCCCTCCATGTCGGCCAGCGCGATCAACTCGGCGACCTTATCGGAGGAGATCCTCTGCGCCATTGAACGCCTGCTGGATGTGATGGTGCGGCCGCTGGATGCCCGGATCCTCGGCAAACAGATTATCCGTGAGATCCTCTACCATGTGCTGTTGGGGCCAGGAGGCGGCGCGCTGCTGGCGCTGGTGAGCCGTCAGACGCATTTCAGCCTGATAAGCCGGGTGCTCAAGCGGATTGAGAGCCAGTACACCGAGAACCTCAGTGTAGACCAGCTGGCGGCGGAGGCGAACATGAGCGTGTCGGCGTTTCACCACAACTTTAAGTCGGTCACCAGTACGTCGCCGCTGCAGTATCTTAAAACGTACCGGCTGCACAAGGCGCGGATGCTGATGATCCACGACGGGATGAAGGCCAGCGCGGCGGCGATGCGGGTTGGGTACGAAAGCGCGTCGCAGTTCAGTCGGGAGTTTAAGCGTTATTTCGGCGTGACGCCGGGGGAAGATGCGACGCGGATCCGCATGATGCAGGGCGTCTGAGCGTAAACCGGCGTTTTCCCCGCAGGCCTGTGGCTGCGGGGACGTCGGTCAGGCGCTGCAGTATCTCTTTTTGATCACCACAATCAGCGTGCCCAGCAGTCCGGCAACCAGCAGGAAAATGGGCAGAACCATCAGAAAGGTCATGACCTGATCTTCATGATGTTTGACGAACGGGATCATGTTCAGCGCATAGCCAAGCGTGGTCACCACGCCGACCCACAGCAGGGCGCTCAGCCAGTTAAAGAACTGAAAGCGACGATTCGACAGCCCGGAAATACCGGCCATCGTCGGCAGCAGGGTGCGCACAAACGCCAGAAAACGTCCCGCCAGCAGCGCCAATAAGCCATGACGGTCAAACATGCACGTCGCGCGCTGATGGTATTTATGCGGCAACTGCGACAGCCAGCTTTTGACGATGCGGGTGTTGCCCAGCCAGCGGCCCTGCAGATAGCTGAGCCAGCAGCCCAGGCTGGCGGCTGAGGTGAGGATCACCATCGTGGGGGTAAAGTCCATGACGCCTTTGCCGATTAACGCTCCGGCGAGCAGCAGCAGGCTGTCACCGGGTAAAAACGAGGCTGGCAGTAATCCATTTTCCAGAAACAGCGTCGCAAACATCACGAAATAGACAATACCCACCACGTGCGGGTCTGCCAGCGCGGCAAAATCGTGTTGCCAGAGCGCCGCGATAATATCTTGAATAACAGCCATGGACTTTCCTGTGGAACAGCAGATAGGGAGCTATTGTACTCCCTGTTTGTCCTGTTGGGTTTGATCACGGACGCAACTCATGCAGACTTTTCTGCTGGTCATGTGCACAAAAATGTCCAGGGAGTCCATTTTTAGCCTGCACTCTACACGATACGCTCAAAACCTGCCGCTAAATCCGCAATCAAATCGTCAACATTTTCTAAACCGATATGCAGGCGGATCAGGGTGCCGCTGAAATCTGCCGCGCCGCCCGGGCGTAACGCCGTAATCTGTTCCGGTTGATTCGGCAGGATCAGTGATTCATACCCGCCCCACGAGTAGGCCATGCTGAAGAGGGAAAAATTATCCAGATAGGCGGCCAGCTCGCTGTCATTGAGCCGTTTTTTGAGAACAAACGAGAACAACCCGCTGCTGCCCGTAAAGTCGCGGAGCCAGAACGCGTGACCCTTGCTGCCCGGCAGCGCAGGATGATTGACGCGTTCAACCTGCGGGTGTTGCGCCAGCCAGCCGGCGATCTGCAGGCTGCTTTCATGGTGCTGGCGCAGCCGGACGCCCAGCGTACGAATGCCGCGGCTGGTCATGTAGGCGGTGTCCGCGTCGACCATCTGCCCCATCAGGTAGGCATTCTCGCGCAGTTGCTCCCAGCAGCGGGCGTTAGCGACGGCGGTGCCAATCATGCCGTCCGAGTGGCCAATCAGGTATTTGGTCGCGGCCTGAATAGAGATATCAATGTCGAATTCGAGTGCCTTGAACAGCACGCCAGCGGCCCAGGTATTGTCGATCATGATGATCGCCTCTGGCGCTTTGCTGCGTACCGCCTTCACAATGGCCGGTACGTCGTGCACCTCCATGGTGATAGAGCCCGGGGATTCGAGAAACACAATGCGCGTGTTGGGCTGGATAAGCTCAGCGATACCGTCGCCAGTCATCGGGTCGAACCAGTCGGTGGTCACCCCCAGTTTGCTGAGGATTTTGGTGCAGAAGTCCTGGCTGGGTTCATAGGCGGTGTTGGTCATCAGAATGTGATCGCCCTGTTCGACAAACGCCAGAATCGTGTTGGCGACCGCCGCCGCGCCGCAGGGAAACAGGGCACAGCCTGCGCCACCTTCCAGCTCACACATCGCTTCCTGCAGTGAAAAATGGGTTAGCGTGCCGCGACGGCCATAAAACAGCCCGCCTTTTGCGCGATTACGCGTCGCGATCTTTTTATCCTCAACGGTATCAAACACCAGTGAGGAGGCCCGTTGAATCACGCTGTTGACCGATCCCTGGGTATATTTTTTGCTGCGTCCGGCCTGCACCAGCGTGGTATCAAGATGCTTCTTATTCATGTTCGCCAACCCTGTTTTTGTACGTCTGGACGTCCAGACTACCACGACTGGAAAAATGTGCATCCGGATGCTTATCGAATAAGCAGAAAATTTTATGAAAAATAGAGATAAGAAATTTTTACTGCGTGAGCGCAAGGAAAGTAAGCGGAAATTACGTCAGTATGTAAATACTAATGAGAACTACTATCAATTCGACGTCGTTTTGATATGATTACGCTCAGATTTTGTGATTTGCGTCGTGGAGATACAGAGTGGGTAATAATTTGATGCAGACGGATCTCTCCGTCTGGGGCATGTATCATCATGCTGACATCGTGGTTAAGATTGTGATGATCGGCCTGATTCTGGCGTCCGTTGTCACCTGGGCTATTTTCTTCAGCAAGAGCGCGGAGCTGCTCTCGCAAAAGCGTCGCCTGAAGCGTGAACAGCAGCAGCTGGCCGACGCCCGCTCTCTGGATCAGGCATCAGATATCACGTCCTCTTTCCATGGCAAAAGCCTGACCACGCTGCTGGTTAACGAGGCGCAGAACGAACTGGAACTCTCCGCCGGCAGTGAAGATAACGAAGGCATTAAAGAGCGTACCGGTTTCCGTCTGGAACGCCGTGTTGCCGCCGTTGGCCGTCATATGGGCCGCGGGAATGGTTATCTGGCGACCATCGGCGCGATCTCCCCGTTTGTGGGTCTGTTCGGGACGGTCTGGGGCATTATGAACAGCTTTATTGGCATTGCGCAGACGCAAACCACCAACCTGGCGGTGGTCGCCCCAGGGATCGCAGAAGCGCTGCTGGCGACGGCGATTGGCCTGGTTGCCGCTATCCCGGCGGTGGTGATCTATAACATCTTCGCACGTATGATCGGCAGCTATAAGGCGACGCTCGGTGATGTGGCCGCGCAGGTTCTGCTGCTGCAAAGCCGCGATCTGGACCTCAGCGCCAGCTCGGTTAAGCCGGTTCATGCTGCGTCTAAACTGCGTGTAGGTTAATCCGCTATGGCAATGCGTCTTAATGAAAATCTGGACGATAACGGCGAAATGCATGAAATCAACGTGACGCCGTTTATCGACGTGATGCTGGTTCTGCTGATTATCTTTATGGTGGCGGCGCCGCTGGCAACGGTTGACGTGAAGGTCAATCTGCCGGCCTCCTCAAGCCAGCCGCAGCCGCGTCCGGAAAAGCCGGTGTATCTGTCGGTAAAAGCGGACAAATCGATGTTCCTCGGGAATGAACCGGTCACCGATGAATCGGTGATCCCGGCCCTGGAGACGCTGACGGACGGCAAGAAAGACACCACGGTCTTCTTCCGTGCCGACAAAACCGTTGATTATGAAACCATGATGAAGGTGATGGACACGCTACATCAGGCGGGTTACCTGAAGATTGGCCTGGTCGGCGAAGAAAAAGCGGCCGCAAAGTAAATCTGACAATCCATCAAGCTGGCGCAGGCCAGCTTTTTTTTTGGCCATCATCCGTCGGCCTATCCTCCTCACCTTACCGTATTAGCATGACCACCACGGGCTGTGAAGCGTTGCGGAAAGAACGGCATCAGGTGCTCGTTATCCGCATCAGGGATAAGGACCAGACGTCGCGAAATCGCGCAGAGGAGAGTGTGACGCGGCGAGACGGCAGTGTGGCAGGGTTAGCTTTTCGATTCAGCAGGCGCGTGGGGAGCTGACGGCAGCGCGTCCTCATCCAGCGCAACATAGGTCACGTTTGATGTGCGGTATTCGCCCTCAGAGAGCTTGCGGGTCAGGCGCAGGGTAGCGGTTTCGCGGGCACGCAGATACTGGTAATTGGCCTCCAGACGTCCGAGGATCTTCTCTTTCAGCTCAGGACGCTGCTCGATGATGGCGTTGATTGCCGCGCCGTAAATCTCTTCTTTGACCTGCAGGGCGTAGATTTCCCGCCGATTCTGCCACTTCAGGCGCACCAGCGTTGCCGGTATCGATACCAGGTCTTGCGTGATGCGGGTCGTCTCAACGTTTCTGGTGTTTCTTAACGCTTCAAGATTTTGCTTTAAGATAAACTCGTCACTTTTTTTATCATCCAAAGTCAAATAAACGTTGTTATCCTTAGCCTCTTTCACGTTAATCTTCCCCGAGGTTATAAAATATAGGGTTGTTTTTTTCACGAGTAATTAGATTAAGCCAAATTTCATTACCCGCTTCATTTATTTCCTGGGTTTTTTCAGTCAATATTTGACTTAGCTTCTGAGCATCTATTTCGCCTTCGGCCTGCAGGTCATCGAGGAGGTGAACAAAGGCTTCTATTTTTACGACGCGAAATAAACGATCCTTTATATGGCGATCGTGCTCTTCCAGCAACATATTACGGGATTTGCCGGTACGAGAAACACCAATTAATATGTCGGATTCAAAATCAGAGAGCTTTCTTTTTCCCTGAGCGAAATTAGCCTCTTTTTCTGCTTCCGTCAGTGGCTGTTCCACAGGCGCAATGTGGTACTTAGCCGGGACGAGATTGTCGGGCAGCATTTTTTAATTTCCTTTAAATTCAACAAGGTGGGGTTGTTAAAGGCGTGAGATTCGTTGACAATAACATGAGGCAATTTTAAAATCAAAAAAAATGGAGCCTACCCATGAACAGCATTTTTTTTACGGTCATTACATTACTATTACTGACCGCTGGTGTTCTTTTATTGATGCACGAGTTCAATAAAACAAAAGTGTCGAAAGATGCCAGTGAACCCCCGCAGCCAGAACTGATGAGCAAAGAGGAAGGCGAGGATCATTTCTCGGTGTTGATGAACTCCGTGACGCCGGTGTGGTACTGGCGGGTCAATCACGAATATATCGACTTTCTCCATGCGACTATTAAGCGTATGAAAACGGCGGAAATTAACGACACGCCTGGCCTGTTTGAGGCGCAGCGACGCTGCAGCGATCTCAATTCAGCCGTGTATAAATATTACGACAATATCAAGAAGCGCTGCCTGAATGGCGAGAAGGTGTCGTATTCCGATCTGGACGTATTAAACCTGCGCCAGTGTTTTCGTGAGTTCAGCCTGGAGGCGTATCCGGAGCTGGTGGTGCTTGTGTGGCCTGAGTATGCGCGTCCGGATGTAAACCCGGAAGACGTGTAGGTGTTTTGTTGGTGAGCTGTTGCAAACTGTGAGCGCCGTTGAGATATACTGGACGCTGGTTTCGTTTGCAGACAGGATTTTATGGAACGCTTTTTTGAAAACGCAATGTACGCCTCGCGCTGGTTGCTGGCACCCGTCTACTTTGGCCTTTCCCTGGCGCTGGTCGCGCTGAGCATTAAGTTTTTCCAGGAAATTTTTCACGTCCTGCCTGACATCTTCTCGGTCGCCGAATCGGAGCTGATTCTGGTGTTGCTGTCGCTGGTGGATATGACGCTGGTCGGCGGATTACTGGTGATGGTGATGTTCTCCGGCTATGAGAACTTCGTCTCCCAGCTGGATATTGCTGAGCACAAAGAGAAGCTCAACTGGCTGGGGAAAATGGATGCCTCGTCACTGAAAAACAAGGTGGCGGCGTCGATTGTGGCGATCTCATCTATCCATCTGTTACGCGTATTTATGGACGCCAGGAATGTCCCGGATAATAAGCTGATGTGGTATGTGATTATCCATCTGACTTTTGTACTTTCCGCTTTTGTGATGGGTTATCTCGATAAGCTCAGCAAAAAGTAGTGCCGGTATCCCCCTCTCCGCTCAGGAGAGGGGGCGGCGTCTGCGGCGTTATTTGTCCGACGACGCCTGCCACAGGTTCAGTTGCCCGTCCGCCACATGCCTGTCGATCTGTTTCAGCTCATCTTCGCTAAAGTGCAGATTTTTCAGCGCCTGAACGTTCTCCTCAAGCTGCTCCGGCCGGCTGGCACCAATCAGCACCGACGTGACGCGCCGATCCTTCAGCAGCCAGCTCAGCGCCATCTGCGCCATGGTCTGACCGCGCGATTTCGCCATCTCGTTCAGCAGTCGCAGGCTGCTCAGGTTGGCGTCCGTCAGCATGTTCTCCGTTAAACCACGCACTTTCTTGCCTTCGCGCTGCATACGGGAACCTTCAGGAATTCCTTCGAGGTATTTCCCGGTTAACAGCCCCTGCGCAAGCGGCGTAAAGGCGATACAGCCGCAGCCATTGGCATCAAGGGTATCCAGCAGCCCGGTCTTATCGACCCAGCGGTTAAGCAGGTTATACGACGGCTGATGAATAAGCAGCGGGACCTTCCAGTCGCCAAGCAGCTCCTCCATTTTCTGCGTACGTTCAGTGGAATAGGATGAAATGCCGACATACAAGGCTTTACCGCTCTGTACCGCATGCGCCAGCGCGGCGGCCGTCTCTTCCATCGGGGTATTCTCATCCACACGGTGGGAGTAGAAGATATCGACATAGTCGACACCCATCCGCTTCAGGCTCTGATCCAGACTGGCGAGCAGATACTTACGCGAGCCGCCTGAGCCATACGGACCCGGCCACATGTCATAGCCCGCTTTGGTTGAAATAATCAGCTCGTCGCGATACGCGGCAAACTCTTCGCGCAGCAGGCGGCCAAAATTCTCTTCGGCGCTGCCCGCTGGCGGGCCGTAGTTATTGGCGAGATCGAAATGGGTGATGCCGAGATCGAACGCTGTGCGCAGCAGCGCGCGCTGGGAGTCAAGCGGCTGGACGTGACCAAAGCTGTGCCACAGTCCAAGTGACAGCGCGGGCAGGCGCAGGCCGCTTTTGCCGCAGTAGCGGTACTGCATGGTGTCGTAGCGGTCGGTGTCAGGGTACCAGGACATGATGTCTCCTTTCTTATCGATGAATTTTCGAAACAACGTTTTCATTCTATGCTTATCAAATCACAAATCCGGGAGATAAGCGATGACACGCCTGACAGCCAAAGATTTTCCGCAACAATTGCTCGATTACTACGACTATTACGCCCACGGAAAAATCAGCAAACGCGAGTTTCTCAATCTGGCGGCACGCTACGCTGCAGGCGGGGTGACGGCGCTGGCGCTGTTCAATATGCTCAGGCCCAACTATGCGCTGGCTGAGCAGGTCAAATTTACCGACCCGGATATCATTGCAGACTATATTCATTATCCGTCGCCAGATGGGCACGGGCAGGTGCGCGGCTATCTGGTTAAGCCGTCAAAGGCCACAGGACCCGTCCCGGCGGTGGTGGTCGTGCATGAGAATCGCGGTCTGAACCCGTATATCGAAGACGTGGCAAGGCGCGTGGCGAAGGCCGGATACATTGCGCTGGCGCCGGATGGGCTCAGCTCTGTGGGGGGGTATCCCGGTAACGATGAAGAGGGAAAAGTGCTGCAGCAGAAGGTTGACCCGACAAAGTTAATGAATGATTTCTTTGCCGCCGTGGCGTTTATGAGAACCCACCCGGCAGCGAACGGTAAAACCGGTATTACCGGCTTCTGCTACGGCGGCGGTGTGTCGAACGCTGCGGCTGTCGCCTGGCCGGAACTCGACTGCGCGGTCCCCTTTTACGGGCGTCAGCCGGCAACGGAGGATGTGGCAAAAATCAACGCGCCGTTACTGCTGCACTACGCGGAACTGGATAAAAATATCAACGCCGGCTGGCCAGCCTATGAAGCGGCCCTGAAGGCGAATAATAAAGTCTATGAGGCGTATATTTATCCTGGCGTAAACCACGGATTTCACAACGATTCGACGCCGCGATATGACCAGCCGGCGGCGGAACTTGCCTGGCAACGGACGTTAGGCTGGTTTGATAAATATTTACGCCCGGCCTGAAATAGCGGCTGGCAAAATAAACACCTGCGAATAACCGGGCTGGCCGGCGATTAAATATTTTCGCACGCATTGTAAATATGTATTCAGTGCAGATCTGACCGTCAGCGATAATTAGCCTGCAAATGAGAAGCTTTTTGCCGCGGGCCGCTGAATTTGCCGTCCGGGCATTATTTAACACGTTGTTTATGTACGGGTAATCGCCACAGCGCGCGCCGACCTTTTCACGGTTGAAAAGGTTACAGCATGATATTTATAGAGAAATATTTCCGGCACGGTTTTTCATTTTTGTGGAATGTAAAGACAATTAAAACTTTTATAAAAACAGGCTTTAAAGCTTATAACTTATCAATTCCTGCCGATAACGAGGGTAAGACTCGCCTCTGGGCGAATTCACCCTCACGGCAAGGAATACTCTATGCAGATGCTTCGTAATTTCACTATCCGGTTCGTCATGCTGGCGATACTGGGGATCTTTTGTTTAATGTGGGCCGGCGTGGGCCTCTACAGTACGTGGTCGCTGTCACGAATGGCCGACGGGAATGAGGTCGATCGTCAGTTGGTCCAGCAGATGACGGTACTTAGTCAGGGGAACGACCAGTACTTTCGCTTTGTCACGCGCCTGAGCCGCGCGATGGAAGTCAAAGCCGCAGGCGGCACGCCGGATCTCACTTCGGCGCAGCAGGCGCTGGACAATATGAGCAAGAAGCTGGCGCAGATGAAGTCCGTCTCTCCGGGACCGATGGATGAGCAGGTTTCCGCAGAGGTGATCGGCGCGTGGCAGGCGCTGCTTGACCAGGGCGTGACGCCGCAAATGCAGCTGGCGCAACAGGGGTCGCTTGAGGCGTACCGTCAGCAGGCGAATAACGTGACGCCGCCGTTAAGCCGCGCATTTGGCGCCGCCGCTGAGCACTTTAACACCGCCGCCAGCGACAGACTCGACAGCACCCGCGTGGTCGTGGATGGCCTCACCAGCATGACCCGCACGGTCATTATTACCGCCACCATTATCGGTCTGCTGATCCTGCTGTTCACCGACCGTTATCTGGTTGCCATGCTGGTTAAGCCGCTGGATCGTATTCGTCAGCAGTTCCGTCAGATTGCGCAGGGCGATCTCAGCCAACCGATTGAGCCTTTCGGCCGCAACTGTGTGGGCAAGCTGGTGCCGCTGCTGAGCGCGATGCAGGACAGCCTGCGTGAAGCGGTCAGCACTATCCGCTCCGGCAGTGAAAACATCTGGCGCGGTGCGACGGAAATCTCCAGCGGAAATAACGATCTCTCATCCCGCACAGAGGAGCAGGCCGCTGCCCTGGAAGAGACGGCTGCCAGCATGGAGCAGCTGACGGCGACGGTGAAGCTGAACGCGGAAAGCGCACGCCAGGCAAGCCAGCTGGCAGACGTGGCCTCCACGACGGCAGGCCGCGGTGGCTCGCTGGTGGATGAGGTGGTGACAACCATGAGCGGCATCTCTGACAGTTCGAAGAAAATTGCTGAAATTACCAACGTGATTAACAGCATTGCTTTCCAGACCAATATTCTGGCCCTCAACGCGGCCGTCGAGGCGGCGCGCGCGGGTGAGCAGGGACGTGGTTTCGCGGTGGTGGCCGGGGAGGTTCGCAACCTCGCAAGCCGCAGTGCAAACGCGGCAAAAGAGATCGAAGGGCTGATCGCAGATTCCGTGTCCCGCGTTGAGCAGGGGGCGCAGCTGGTTAATGACACCGGAACCACGATGGAGGCCATTTTGCGTGCCGTCACCGAAGTGACCACCATCATGAAGCAAATTGCCTCGGCGTCTGAAGAGCAGAGCAAAGGGATTTCGCAGGTGGGCGTTGCCATCAGCCAGATGGACAGCGTTACTCAGCAGAACGCCTCGCTGGTGGAACAGGTCTCTGCGGCGGCATCCGCGCTGGAGCGCCAGACCGAAGATCTGCAGCGCTCGGTACAAAAATTCCGTCTCTCCGCGCAGGAGCCGCAGAGTGTCGTGGCGTCCGTGGCGCTCAAAACCCCGGCTGTTGCCGCACCGGCCGCCCGCGCCAGCGCGCCGGACGACTGGGTTTCGTTCTAATCCACCCTCCACAGGCCGCCCCGTGCGGCCTTAATTTTCACTAGCCAGCGCTTAATGCATCGCTATATAATTTTTTATATAGCGATTGGGGGCGAGCGATGGAAAACCATTTTGGCAAAGGTCTGATGGCCGGTATGCGCGCGACGCAGGCCGATACGGCGAACGACGTCGCGCATTTTTGTGCCGACTATAAGCGAGGATTTGTGCTGGGATTTTCGCACCGGATGTTTGAGAAAACCGGCGATCGTCAGCTGAGCGCCTGGGAGGCCGGGATCCTGACCCGCCGCTACGGGCTGGATCGGGACATGGTGATGGACTTTTTCCGGGAAAGCCACTCCAGCGCCACCCTGCGCTACTTTATGGCTGGTTACCGTCTCGAAGGCTAGAGGCCTGGATTACCTGCGTCACCTGCGAAAGCTGGCCGATCTTCACTTCACTGGCGCGTTGCAGCTTACTTTTATCGATCAGCAGCAGCGACTGGTCAGCACGCTGCAGTAGCTGCGTTTTAAACGCTGCGTTATGAGCATCGGGATCCCACATGGTGCCTTGTTCATCGACCCCTTCGCAGGAAAAAATAAACAGGTCGATTTCCAGCGACTTAAGCTGGGTCACCAGCGCCGGATTAACATAGCAGCGGTATTTGCGCTCAAGGGTTCCGCCGGAACAGATCAGCCTGATACGCTGGCGCTTCGCCATCTCGTGACAGATGGGCAGGCTGTTGGTAAACACGGTGAGCGGGAGATCCGGCAGCTGGCGCGCGAGGTGAAAACAGGTTGAGCTGGCGTCCAGCGCCAGGGTCATGCCCTCGCTTATCCATGCCAGCGCATGGCGGGCAATGTCGGCTTTATCGGCATAATGGCTCTTCAGGCGCGCGCCAAAAGGTTCGCCATTGTCGGGATTATCGCAGTGGATCAGGCGCGCCCGCCCGTGCTGGCGCAGGATCTTGCCCTGCTGCTGGAGGTCGTTCAGATCGCGGCGCACCGTCTCTTTGCTCACCGCGAGCATCTCCGCCAGGGCTTCAGTGGTCAGCCATTTGCTGCGGCTCAGATGCTGAATGAGGCTTTGCTGTCGGCGACTTTTCATGCGTCCGTTCCGGTGCGCGAAAGCGAAATCAGCGTGGAGCCTATCGCCACGCCGTTTTTGCCGGTGTGTTTAATCTGGTACATTGACCGATCAGCGCGACGCAGCGCGTTCACGAAATCATCCTCCGCGCGGACTTCATCAATGCC
>JAFACP010000384.1 GCA_023425455.1 Pseudomonadota bacterium
CCGCCAGAACGTTCCATGCGCTGGCCCTGCATATTATCCAGCAGGGCAGCAAAAAAGTGCCTGTAGTCAGCAAACTGGAAAATGACGCCCAGGCCCGTCAGGCTCTGTTTATCAGGACGTGGCAGCAGCAGTGCAGCGAGAAAAAGGCGCAGGCGAAGGGGTGGCGTCAGTGGCTGGAGGAGGAACTTCAGTGGGCGGTGCCGGAAGGCAGCTTCTGGCAGGATGAAAAGCTGGCGCGGCGTCTCGGCTCTCGCCTTGATCGCTGGGTCAGCCTGATGCGCATGCACGGAGGCTCACAGGCGGAAATGATCGACAGCGCCCCGGAAGAGATCCGCACGCTGTTTTCTAAACGCGTCAAGCTTATGGCGCCGATGCTGAAAGCCTGGAAAACGGCGTTAAAGGATGAGAACGCGGTCGACTTCTCCGGCCTGATTCACCAGGCGATTATTATCCTTGAAAAAGGGCGTTTTATCAGCCCGTGGAAACATATTCTGGTGGATGAGTTCCAGGATATTTCACCGCAACGGGCGGCGCTGTTGGCTGCCCTGCGGGCGCAGAATAAACATACGTCGCTGTTTGCTGTCGGCGATGACTGGCAGGCTATCTATCGATTTAGCGGCGCGCAGCTCTCGCTGACAACGGCCTTTCATGACTATTTTGGTGAGGGCGACCGCAGCGATCTGGATACCACTTACCGTTTCAATTCGCGAATTGGTGAAATTGCCAACCGCTTTATTCAGCAAAACCCGCATCAGCTCGCCAAGCCGCTCAACAGCCTGACGCCGGGAGATAAAAAAGCGGTCACGCTGCTGGCTGACGAGCAGCTGGAGCCGCTGCTGGACAAACTCAGCGGTTATGCCAGAGCGGATGAACGCATCCTGGTGCTGGCGCGTTATCACCATCTCAAGCCTGCCGCGCTCGAAAAAGCCGTGACCCGCTGGCCTAAACTGCAGCTCGATTTTATGACCATTCATGCCAGTAAAGGGCAGCAGGCCGATTATGTGATCGTGGTGGGGCTCAGGGAGGGCAGCGATGGTTTCCCGGCACCGGCGCGTGAGTCGGTCATGGAACATGCGCTGTTACCTGTCCCGGAAGATTTTCCGGATGCCGAAGAGCGTCGCCTGCTGTATGTCGCTCTGACCCGTGCGCGTCATCGCGTATGGCTGCTGTTTAATAAAGCTGAGCCATCGGGATTTGTGGAGATTCTCAGAAGTATTGACGTGCCGGTGCTGAGGAAACCTTAAACGATCGCCGGGCAGAGGAGAAAGCGCCGCCCGGCGCGCCGTCATTTCAGACGTTCAGACAAATAGCGTTGATAGTCGGGAATGAGGATCTCAACCGGGGCGTTAAACTGCGCTGATTCAATGATGAAATCGGCAGTCGAGAGGTTGGTCGCTACCGGGATATTCCACACGGTTGCCAGGCGCAGCAGCGCTTTGACATCGGGATCGTGCGGAACCGCGTTAAGTGGGTCCCAGAAGAAAATCAGTACATCAATCTTGCCCTCTGAAATCCGCGCGCCAACCTGCTGATCGCCGCCCATTGGGCCGCTCAGCATCGCGTTAACGTCCAGCCCCGTTTCGCGGTGAATTAAGTTGCCAGTCGTACCCGTCGCAGAGAGGGTATGCTTTTCCAGCAGCGCCTGATGGCGGCGAACCCAGTTAAGCAGCATGTGTTTGCAGTGATCGTGCGCCACCAGTGCAATGTGCTTGCGCGCAGGAAGCGTGCGTGTTGTCAGTTCCATAATTTTTTCCGTCAGGTTACCTGGCTACAAGATGACGGGAAGCGTCTGATGCTGCAAGAGAAAGGGCAAAAAAATGTGCTTCAGGACGAAGGTTGTTGCTTCGCCCACTGCAGAAAGCGGGTGCGGGTATCCGGATCGGCCTGCTGAAACCAGAACTTCAGCCGTTGCTCGGTCAGCGTCTGGGACTGCGGCGGGATCACATCCAGTTCCGACACGCCGGATAACAACGTGCTGTCGTCGGCCATCATGGTCGCGAACTGCGGTAGCGACGCGCGCTTACCGGCTTTGTTATAGCGCTCAGCAGCGGCCTCGTAATCCGTACCTTTTGGCGTTTTTGTCAGCGCCAGAATATCCAGCTTCACCGGAATCGGCATCGAATCACCGTCCAGCAGCTCCAGACGAGGCGACGACTCAAATGCCTGCGACTCTTTTTCGGTTTCAATACGCGGCAGGTTGAAGTTAACCTGGCTTATCAGCTGGGTGTCAAAGCTGACAATCAGCGGGGGAGAGATGTACAGACGCTGTTCGTGATTGGCAAGGCGAATGGTCTTTTCTATCCGAAAAACAACCTGATGCGGCCCATTATCCAGCTCGATACTGTCCGCACCGCGCAGCAGCGAGCTGGAGACTTTTTTCCCGTCCAGAACCAGCAGGTCAATGTCCGTAGAGAGACGCAGCGAGGTTGCGAAAACGCAGACCGGCATCACTAACGCAATCACAGCAGAGACAATGCCGGTTTTCATAGGGCGCTCCTGTTGGAAAACGAGGCTCGTAATCGTGTATCTACATTTTTCGCTGGTTATGTTTACTAACATATAGACATGTTATGTCGGTTTGCCCTCATACATCTGTATGGGTTGAATGGTTGTCCTCTCGCCTTTGACGTACACTGTGAGAAAAGCCAGGAGGAAGATAATGAAAGAGAAAGATATTGCTGACATTCTGACGTCCACACGCACTATTGCGCTGGTGGGGGCGAGCGATAAACCCGATCGCCCAAGCTATCGGGTGATGAAATACCTTCTGGACCAGGGTTACCACGTTATTCCGGTATCGCCAAAAGTCGCAGGAAAGACCCTGCTGGGCCAGCAGGGTTATGCGACGCTCGCCGAGGTGCCGGAAAACGTGGATATGGTCGATGTCTTCCGTAATTCTGAAGCGGCCTGGGGCGTGGCGCAGGAGGCTATCGCCATCGGTGCAAAAACGCTGTGGATGCAGCTTGGCGTGATTAATGAACAGGCGGCGGTACTGGCGCGTGAGTCAGGTCTGACGGTGGTGATGGATCGCTGTCCGGCGATTGAAATTCCCCGGCTGGGGCTGGCGAAGTAGCAAAAAAAAGCCCGGTCGCCGGGCTTTTTTACACCTCTAGTTTCGCAGTCTTGGAGCCTGTAACTGTTTGCGGATGGTCTGAGCAAGCTCATCCATAGTGGGCTGTTCCGGATGCTCATCCTGCAGTTCGCTACTCAGTTGCGCTTCGGCAAGGTAGGTGTGAACAGGCTGACCATCGTCACCTTCCATCACCACATGATACCAGGGCGCGGCGCGAAGCTCTGTGTCAACCGCCAGCTCATCGGCTGACGGTTCATCAAGGGAATACTCCGGGTCGATATCCACGACCACACCCAGATATCCAAGTAAGGTGTGGCGGACCTGCTGGCCGATACCGAATTTGCTGGCAATCATAGTCACCTCCCGGGAAATATCACTTACACGTTATGTGCGGGCAATATCTCTCTTTTCAAGTTACATGACGCGACAGGCAAACCCTTTCAGATACAGCCCTTCCGGGTAGGTAGCGATCACCGGATGATCGGCCGCCTGACGGAACTGCTCTATAAATTGTACATCACGCCCGGCATCTGTTGCGGCATCGGCAATGATTTTCTGAAATAAATCGGTGGTCATCAGCCCGGAGCAGGAGAATGTCAGCAGAATGCCGCCGGGGTTCAACAGCTGGATCGCCAGCATGTTAATGTCTTTATATCCGCGGCAGGCGCCCATCAGCTGGCTTTTGTTCTCGACGAATTTCGGCGGATCCATCACGATGACGTCGAACGTCTCTCCCCGCTCGCGATATTTGCGCAGCAACTTGAAAACATCGTCGCGGATAAACTCCGCTTTGCTCAGATCCAGCTTATTCAGCGCCACGTTCTGTTTTGCCACATCCAGCGCTTCCTGCGAGGTATCAACGCTAACCACATGGGCACAGCCGCCCATTAGCGCAGAGACGGCAAAACCGCCGGTATAGGAGAAGCAGTTCAGCACCCGCTTGTCCGCGACGTACTGGCGGGTGGCAAGGCGACTGTCGCGCTGATCGAGGTAGTAGCCGGTCTTATGACCGCCCTGAATATCCACCAGCAATTTCATGCCATGTTCTTCAATCGGCAGCAGGGCAGGTGGCAGTTCACCGGTAACCGGTCCCTGCGTCAGCGCCATACCCTCTTTTTTGCGTACCGCCACATCGCTGCGATCGTAAATGGCGCATTGCGGGTACAGCGACTGCAGGGCGCTAATCAGCGCGGCACGCTGATATTCGGCACCTGCGCTCAGCAGCTGCAGCACCAGGAAGTGACCAAAGCGGTCAATGGTGATACCCGGCAGACCGTCAGATTCACCGGCAATCAGGCGATAGCTGTCCAGTCCGTCGCGTTTTGCCAGCCAGTCACGCCACTGTTGCGCCCGCTCAAGACGACGCACGAAGAAATCGATATCAATGGTTTCGTCTTTATCAAAAGTCCAGACGCGGGCGCGGATCTGAGAGGCGGGTGAGTATGCGCCGCGCGCTAACCATTTCCCCTGATGGTCAACGATGTCGATGGTTTCACCGAGGCTGGCTTTGCCTTCCATGCGGGCTACCGCGCCGGAAAAGACCCAGGGATGGCGGCGTAATAATGACTTCTCACGCCCTTTGGCTAACACTAAACGTACACTCATAATTTGCTATTCTGTCGATTCCAGTAAAATGGCCGCCATTTTCCCGAGTTCAGTGAGGAAATGCAACGCGCCAGACGGATAAAGAGAAGGAGGATGTCAGAAAGCGGGATTAAGTACAGGTACATTGTTAAATCAGGTCTCTCGTATAAGGACACTGTGGGATTACGGTTACAGATCAACCGTGCTGATTCAGGGCTGGATGTGCGTGTTGCCGATCTTGATTACTACTGGCTACAGGAACGCGGCAGTATGTGCCAGCCAGTGTACATGGTACTTGATCGTTCTCAATGAACAAGGTGCTCAGCAAGGCCGCGACAGCGGCCATTTTTTAATGATAATTAAATGATATTGCGAAACTTTTTCTCTTTTTCTGAATTCGCTGTAGAACTCATTGTACTGTACAAAGACTGCACATAACCTTATCAATCATGTGATAATGCCCACACTAAAAATAGCGTAAGTACAGGATGTTATGATGCAATCCCACTGTTTTGCACTGACTTCTACAAGGACTGGAGAACTCGTAAATGGGAGCGATGGGATTTTATCTGCGGGTGGGTGATGCCACGACCTGCGGGGGAAAGATACTTACCGGGGATGAAACGCTAAGCTGGTATGGCGTGGCGGGAGCACGGGAAGGTGACGCAGTATCGTGCGGTAAGCATTCGGGAACGTATAAAATTTTGGGTGGCACATCTGACACTTGGGACGAAGGACGAAGGACGAAGGCTGGCGGGAACGCTGGACAGTGTTAGCTCCTGCCCGTGTCGTGCCCGGTTTATACACTCGATTCATGACTGTTATGTCAAGGATGATACACCGGAAGAACTGGCAGAGAAGGAGCGATTACTGGCGGTAGCAGTTCCTTTATTAAAGGGAAAAGAGCAGGCTTCTGAAGAAAAACGCCTGACAGAAGAGCAAAATCAAAGCCGGGTTTTTGCCAAATCCTGCCTGCGTGGGGTTGGTAATACTGATGCAGGTACAACCGATGAGCCACAAGCCAACATAGGCGAAATGAGCTTTTATCAGTCCAGCCCATCGCAGCCAGCCCCTGAACCAGAACAGCACGCACAGGGCGCGAAGAAAAAGAAAACTTCACCGCCAGCACCACCAGAACTGCCGAAGAAAAAATCACTGTTCGATAAAGTGACAGGCTTCTTCTTTGGAGAAGCGGAAGCAATGCCACTTCCCCCGCCTCCGGTTGTTATGGGCGGTTCCGCTGAAGCTGGAATGGTAGCAGCAACGGGAGGTGCTACAGCAAAAGCGAATCAGGACGCAGCTAAAGCCCTTACGCATACAATGAAACGCCTTTCAGGCCCGGAATCCTTGAGCGGTTCGATTGCGATGAATTTGCCGTTTGTGGTGATGGGTGCGATTGTTCAGTCAAAACTCAAGGGTGAAAAGAGCGATTTGCTGACACCTGAAAAGTTACTGGAAGTCGCTCAGAGCAAGGGTACTGTACCAACCCGAGTACGCTATAACTGGATTACGGATGATGAAACCGGGCGATTAAAAGCTGTTGGCTATCATACCAGCCCGGAGAGCGGGCGTGATCAAGTGAAAGTCAGGCTGATGGAAAAGCGGTTTGACGGGAAATATCGTTTCTGGGGTGATGATTCAAGTGGGAAGATCCATATAACCTGGACACCCGCCGACACTCCGGAAAGTGACCCGGAGGGCTGGGATACCGGGAATGATGAAGAACCAGTAGGTTTAGAGCCGTTACCGGGGCTGGAATACCCGGACATTGATGATGTGAGGATTCTGGTTACACCAGTACCGGAAGAGAAGGATTTTCGGGATTACATTCTGGTGTTTCCGGGGAACATACACCCGCCGATCTACATTTACCTCAGTAAACCTCCGGTAGAACTGCTGGAAGTTGCTTTGTACATAGATTTTATGGGGCGTTCACGGCAGGGGAAATATGATGCTGACCATATGCCGTCAAAAGCAGCCGTAAAGCGATATCTTCAGCAAGAATATCCTGGCTTAGATCGCGATCTCATTGATTCTTTGGCTAATCGAGTTGCAGCGATCGTTATTCCAAAAGAAGTGCACAAGAAAATCAGTCAAACTTATGGTGGGCGTAACAATTCTGATCGAATAGCTATGGATGCTGAAAATCTGAAGAATGCGTTAGATTTGAACTTGGATGCGATAAAACCAGCACTCAAAGAATACGGGGTGACTGAGGAACAGCTTGAAGCTGCAAGGGCGAAGATGCACAAACTTAATGCCGAGCAAGGATTGTACAAATGACAGTAAACATTGAAGCATTAATGCGTAGTTTGGGTAAGAGCTACAA
>JAFACP010000439.1 GCA_023425455.1 Pseudomonadota bacterium
AAACTGGCCCGCTTTTTTTATGCTCAGTGCCAAATCATCAATGCAATCATACTGACCATCACCAGCCCGCACAGGGCGCTGGTCAAAATGAACTGACGACGCAGGCGTTCGCAGCGACGAATAAACTCGTCATCATGATGATCGCGGTAGCGCTGGTTGTAGATATACCAAACCAGACGCATTTGTTTGCTGGGCTGTCCATGCGAGGTGAAGAAACCTCCACCATCCACATACTGATAAAGCAACGGATCGCAACCACGAAGTACCACTAACAGCGCACGTAACGATGAGAAGTAGCGCGCCATATTCACTATGCAAACAACACATAACGCCCAAAACAATGCGACGGTGCTAATCATACTTCCTCCCCGGCGTCCGTCCATGAAGCAAGGCTTCTGGACTACCGCACCCCAATGCCCTGACAGACAGTTCAGTGAAGAATGACGAAAGTCGATCGGGTTCACGTTTTAATATCCAACCGGCTCATTAAATAGTGTAGGAGATCCGTTAATTTTTTTGCCACAAGGTTAATCGTTATCAACACCAAAGCTTGAAAATTTTCTTCAACTGGGCCGTAATAAAAGCACCAGACGACGGCTTTCCTGTTTAGTCATCGATAACTTAAGGAAGGAGTAACACTATGGCTTATAAACACATTCTCATCGCGGTAGACCTCTCCCCTGAGAGTAAAGTGCTGGTGGATAAAGCGGTATCCATGGCGCGCCCATACAACGCGAAAGTTTCGTTGATTCACGTTGATGTGAATTACTCCGATCTTTACACCGGCCTTATCGACGTCAATCTTGGCGATATGCAAAAACGTATCTCCGAAGAAACACGCCATGCGTTAAGCGAACTCTCCACCAATGCGGGCTACCCTATCACCGAAACCTTAAGCGGCAGCGGCGATCTCGGTCAGGTACTGGTCGATGCGATTAAGAAATACGATATGGACCTGGTGGTATGCGGCCATCATCAGGACTTCTGGAGCAAGCTGATGTCCTCAGCGCGTCAGCTTATCAACACCGTTCACGTTGATATGCTGATTGTTCCGCTGCGTGACGAAGAAGACGAGTAAGTGTCAAATGCCCGGCGGCGGTTTCGCCCCACCGGGCCGACATCTGCAGTGAACACAGGCCGGGCAGGCGAAGCCGCCGCCCGGTTTTTTTATTCCGGCGTACCCGCGTAAATATCGAAACGGTGCCCTTTGGTGGTCACCGCGTTGGTCGTGGCAACCTCTGCCAGCGGCGGCGCATAGTCCGGCCGCTTCACCACCACGCGCTTCGTCGCCAGCTGACGAGCCGGCTCCAGCAAACCATCCGCATCCAGATCCGGCCCCACCAGCGACTGAAACACCCGCATCTCTTTCTTCACCAGCGCGCTTTTCTGCTTGTGCGGGAACATCGGATCGAGATACACCACCTGCGGACGCGGGGTGATATCCGTAAGCGCCGTCAGGCTGGAGGCGTGGATCAGCCGCAAGCGCGCCTGCAACCAGGCGCCGATTTCCGGGTCGGCGTAGCCCCGCCTGAGCCCGTCATCCAGCAGTGCAGCCACCACCGGATTGCGCTCCAGCATCCGCACATGACACCCTACCGACGCCAGCACAAACGCATCGCGTCCAAGCCCGGCCGTGGCGTCCACCACATCCGGCAGATAGCTGCCCTTGATGCCCACCGCTTTGGCGACCGCTTCACCGCGCCCGCCGCCGAACTTGCGCCGGTGCGCCATCGCGCCGCCGACAAAGTCGACAAAAATGCCACCGAGCTTCGGCTCGTCACGCTTACGTAATTCCAGATGCGCTGGCGTCATGACCAGCGCCATCAGGTTTTGTTCATCATGCGTCAGATCCCAGCGGGCGGCCAGAACAGATAAGGCGCCGTCTCCGGCGCCTGTTTCATCAATCAAGCAGATCTTCACGTAGCAATCAGCCTTTAATCCCGTAATGCTCCAGCATCGCATCCAGCTGCGGCTCACGGCCGCGGAAGCGTTTGAACAGCACCATCGGCTCTTCAGAGCCGCCACGGGTCAGAATGTTGTCGAGGAACGACTGGCCGGTTTCGCGGTTAAAGATGCCCTCGTCTTCAAAACGCGAGAACGCATCCGCCGCCAGCACGTCAGCCCACAGGTAGCTGTAGTAGCCTGCTGCATATCCCCCGGCGAAGATGTGGCTGAAGGCATGCGGGAAACGGCCCCAGGCTGGCCCCGGAATAACGGCGACCTGTTTTTTAATCTCGGCCAGGGTTTCGAGGATTTTCGCCCCCTGCTGCGGGCTAAACTCCGCGTGCAGACGGAAGTCGAACAGACCGAACTCCAGCTGACGCAGAATGAACATCGCCGCCTGATAGTTCTTCGCCGCCAGCATTTTATCCAGCAGCGCTTTTGGCAGCGGTTCGCCGGTTTCATAATGACCGGAGATAAACGCCAGCGCCTCAGGCTCCCAGCACCAGTTTTCCATAAACTGGCTTGGCAGCTCGACCGCATCCCACGGCACACCGCTGATACCAGCAACGCCTGCGGTTTCGATGCGGGTCAGCATATGGTGCAGACCGTGACCGAACTCGTGGAACAGGGTGATCACTTCATCATGGGTGAACAACGCCGGTTTGCCGTTCACCGGACGGTTGAAGTTACAGGTCAGGTAAGCAACCGGCTTCTGCAGGGAGCCGTCCGCTTTTCGCATCTGGCCGACGCAGTCATCCATCCACGCCCCGCCGCGTTTATTTTCACGCGCATAGAGATCGAGATAGAAACTGCCGCGCAGCGCGCTGTTCTCGTCATACAGCTCGAAGAAACGCACATCCGGGTGCCAGACGTCGACATCCGTACGCTCTTTAGCGGTAATACCGTAGATGCGTTTCACCACCTCAAACAGACCGTTCACGGCTCTGTTTTCCGGGAAGTACGGGCGCAGCTGTTCATCGCTGATGCTGTAGAGATGCTGTTTCTGTTTTTCGCTGTAGTACGCGATATCCCAGGGCTGCAGCTCATCCACGCCGAACTCCGCCTTCGCAAAGGCGCGCAGCTGGGCCAGCTCTTTTTCACCCTGCGGACGGGCGCGTTTCGCGAGATCCGTAAGGAAATCGAGCACCTGCTGCGGGCTCTCCGCCATTTTGGTGGCGAGGGATTTGAAGGCATAGCTTTCGAAGCCCAGCAGCTGCGCCAGCTCGTGACGCAGCGCGAGGATCTCAGCCATTACCGGGCTGTTGTCCCACTTGCCGGCATTCGGCCCCTGGTCGGAGGCGCGGGTGCTGTAAGCGCGGTACATCTCTTCGCGCAGTTGCCCGTTATCGCAGTACGTCATCACCGGCAGATAGCTTGGAATATCGAGAGTTAACAGGAAGCCCTGCTGCTCTTTGGCTTCCGCCTGCGCTTTTGCCGCCGCCAGCGCGCTTTCCGGCATTCCCGCCAGTTCGGCCTCGTCGGTAATCAGCTTTGTCCAGCCCATGGTAGCGTCGAGCACGTTGTTGCTGTACTGGTTACCCAGCTCCGACAGGCGTGCGGCAATCTCGCCGTAGCGGGTCTGTTTCTCTTTCGGCAGGCCAATCCCGGAGAGTTCAAAATCACGCAGCGCGTTATCGACCGATTTCTTCTGCGCGGTGTTCAGTTCGGCATAGCGATCGCCGTCGCGCAGGTCGCGATAGGCGTTGTACAACCCTTCGTGTTGCCCGACCCAGGTGCTGTATTCAGAGAGCAGCGGCAGGGTTTGCTCATAGGCTTCTCGCAGTTCAGGGCTGTTTTTCACCGAGTTCAGATGGCTCACTGGCGAGAAAATCCGCCCCAGCACGTCATCCACTTCAGCCAGCGGCTGACACAGGTTCTCCCAGGTATACGGCGCGCCCTGGGCTACCGCCTTCTCGACCGCCGCACGGCAGTTTTCCAGCGACTGGCTAACCGCAGGAACCACATGCTCCGGGAGGATTTTAGAAAACGGCGGCAACGAAAAAGGCGTCAGTAATGGATTGGTCATAAGCGCTGTCCTGTTGAAGAAGATGAATGAAGCGCGCATCCGGCGCTGTGCATATGGGT
>JAFACP010000049.1 GCA_023425455.1 Pseudomonadota bacterium
GGGCTGCATGCTGTGCACCTCTCGCGCCATCACGGCCGCACTGCCGCTGGTCAATCGGGTTCGCTTTGCCGATCTGGATGGCCCGACGTGGCTGGCGGTTGATGTCTCGCCAGCCCTGCATTTTACCACCGGTGCGCTTTACCCCTGAGGCTGCCAGCGAAGGAGATCCACCATCGCCTTGAGGTATTTTTCACTCGCCTCATCGGAGGAGATGGGCGGATACTCGGCGGTGATGCAGTGTAGCCCCAGATCGGCGCACCAGCTGCCGAACGAGCCCGGCGTTTCGTAGCCCACGCTGGTGACCAGCGGAAGGGCGAAAGCCTCCGCCAGCCAGTGGCCGAGCGCCGTGTGGCGAGGATCTTCGATACAGGCCAGCGGATCATGGAAAGAGACCACCCAGGCCGGATGGATCTTATGGATTAGCTGGCATAACGCCTGGGTTTCCGCTTCCGATCCCGGTTTTTCTCCCGTCAGCAGTACCACGTCACGCTCTGCCGCCGAACTGTTCCAGCGATAGACGGTCTCTCCCGGGCGCCAGTTTGCGGCCGGGAAGTTGCGGTTGAGATCGACGCCCCGCGCGTTGGCGCGAAGTCCAAGCTGAGAGCCGTCCGGGTTGACGGTCAAAATAACATGATGACGACGTTGCTCTGGCGCCAGCGTGCGCAGGGCGCAGGACAGCGTGACCACCGAGGCGTTTTCGTCTCCGTGCGTCCCGGCGATAATCAACCCGCTATTGCGATCGGCGTCAGGGGCCGGAAACCAAATCAGCGGAGCGCCTAAATAAGAGCGGCCATAGTGTTCGGTTCCTGGCGGAAAAGCGCCACGTTCCGTTCTTGGTCGGGTGAGTGACATAGGAAATCCTGATAAAGAAGAAACTATTGCCAGTTTTGTGCAAAACTCGCCGTTAATCAAATAGTTTCCTCAGTCACAGAAAATGGCAGAACGTCAACTTTCCCGATCAAGGTGTTTGCATTTCTCTGTTCTGAAACAAATAATTACGCATCTGCCTGTTAGCTGACATCTTTAAGGGGATTTCATGAAACATCCTGTTTCGCTGCTTTTTTCCGCGCTCTGCCTGTGTGGACTCTCTTCATTCTCTTATGCTGCCGACGTGCCGCAGGGGACGGTGCTGGCGCAAAAGCAGGAGCTGGTACGCCATATTAAAGACGAACCGGCCTCGCTCGACCCGGCAAAGGCGGTCGGGCTGCCTGAGATTCAGGTGATCCGCGATCTGTTTGAAGGGCTGGTTAACCAGAATGAGAAAGGGGAGCTTATCCCGGGTGTGGCGACGCGCTGGCAGAGCAATGAAAACCGGATCTGGACCTTTACCTTACGGGATAACGCCCGATGGTCCGACGGCAGCCCCGTCACGGCGCAGGATTTTGTCTACAGCTGGCAGCGTCTGGTCGACCCGAAAACAACGTCGCCATTCGCCTGGTTTGCGGCGCTGGCAGGCATTACCAATGCACAGGCGATTATCGACGGCAAGGCTGCGGTGGATACGCTTGGCGTCTCCGCGGTAGATGCCGGAACGCTGAGGGTTCAGCTGGATAAGCCGTTACCGTGGTTTGCGAACCTGGCCGCCAGCTTTGCGTTTTATCCGGTGCAGAAAGCGAACGTTGAGCACGGCGCGGAGTGGACGCGTCCGGGCTCGCTGGTGGGCAATGGCGCATATGTACTGAAAGAGCGCGTGGTCAATGAGAAGCTGGTTGTCGAACCGAATACCCACTACTGGGACAATGGCAAAACGGTGCTGCAGAAAGTCACGTTTGTGCCGATTAACCAGGAGTCTTCCGCCACCAAACGCTATCTTGCCGGTGATATCGACATCACCGAGTCCTTCCCGAAAAACCTGTACCAGAAGTTACTCAGGGATATTCCCGGCCAGGTTTACACCCCACCGCAGCTTGGTACTTACTACTATGCTTTTAATACGCAAAAAGGCCCGACGGCCGACGCGCGCGTGCGTCTGGCGCTGAGTATGACCATTGACCGCCGTCTGATGGCGGAAAAAGTGCTGGGGACGGGCGAGAAACCGGCGTGGCATTTTACGCCGGATGTGACCGCCGGATTTACGCCGGAAACATCGCAGTTTGAGAAAATGTCGCAGCAGGAGCTGAACGCGCAGGCGAAGATGTTGTTGCAGGCGGCGGGTTATGGCCCGCAGCGTCCGCTGACGCTCAACCTGTTGTATAACACTTCGGAAAACCATCAAAAAATAGCGATCGCCGTCGCGTCGATGTGGAAGAAAAACCTCGGGATCGACGTCAGACTGCAAAATCAGGAGTGGAAAACCTATATAGACAGTCGTAATACCGGCAACTTTGACGTGATCCGCGCATCCTGGGTCGGTGACTACAATGAACCATCGACCTTCCTGTCGCTCCTGACCTCAACCCACAGCGGCAACATTTCGCGTTTTAACGACCCGGAGTACGATAAAATCATCAACCAGGCGTCGCTTGAGGTCACCGCAAAAGCGCGTAACGCAGACTACAACAAGGCGGAGAAGCTGCTCGCCGAAAAAGCGCCGATTGCTCCAATTTATCAATATACCAATGGCCGTTTGATTAAACCGTGGGTAAAAGGCTACCCGATAAATAACCCGGAAGATGTCGCTTATAGCCGCACGATGTATATCGAAAAACATTAATCGCGGGCCGGCGGGAGCGTAAGTTAAATCAGGCGACCGCCGGCGGAAATATAAAAAAAAGCCCGTCAGAGCACGGGCGAAATAAGCAAATGATTTATTGATTCGTTACCCGCCATAGAGGTGGTTAACGTCGCGCATTTTGCGTGTCAGGGGCACCAGGCGATACCTGATAAATTCGGTAGGTGATGAAAAGAATAAAACGTGCGTTATAACGCTTCGATGGTGGGATAGAGCCGGTTTTCCAGACAGGCAACGAAATACCACATCTCGCCGCTAAAGATAAACCATAGCCCGAAAATAATGAGGGACAAAATAATTGTGATGAGTATTATTTCTGTTTTTCCCATCGCAGAATCTACCCGGCTGAGTGTTGGCTAAAAGTGGCGCGTATTGTAGCCGGGTATGAGCGGATACACCAGTTTCAGGCGGCAAGGACTTTATTCCGGCCATCATTTTTAGCACGATAAAGCGCGTCATCCACCCGCTTAAAGAGATCGTCGATGCTCTCTCCCGGATTGTGTCTGGCGACACCGATACTGACGGTAAAACGCGGCAGGCCCGGAATGGCAATTCGCGCGACGGAGGCGCGAATGGTTTCGGCAATCTGCATGGCGGTCTCCAGCGAGGTGCGCGGCATCAGGATCACGAACTCTTCACCGCCCCAGCGAAAAACGTAATCGTCTTTGCGGCTGCAGGATTCCAGCATACGGGAGAGGGAGATCAGGACTTCATCGCCCTTCAGATGGCCGAAGAGGTCATTGATGTTTTTAAAGTGGTCGGTATCGACCAGCAGCAGGCTGAATTGCTGCTGAACCGGAAGATGAGCCGGTTTCGTTTGCTCGGTGAGAATATAAAACTGACGGCGGTTAAGCAGCCCGGTCATG
>JAFACP010000110.1 GCA_023425455.1 Pseudomonadota bacterium
CCTTTAGCGGCGCCGCCAAGCCCCGGCAGCGCGTTATCCAGATTCGGCGCATCGATAGCGGCATCCAGATTGAGATCTTTCACCCCCAGCTCGCCTTTGATCTCTGCGGTGTTGCGGCCCAGCGCGATATGCAGCCCCGGAATGGTCCACTGCAGGTAGCTATTCCCCTTCACCGAACCTTCAACGTTGACCTTGTTCTGCTTCACGTTGCCGGTGAGCTTGAGTTGCGGGATGTCCATCTGCCAGCTGCCGCCATACAGACTGCCGCGCGTTTTGATAAGCCCGTCAAGTTTTGACGGCCAGTCCGGCACCTCTTTCGCGGTGTTGATCCCGGTAAGCTTAAGCTCGCCGCGCCAGCTGATAGCCTGCTGCCAGTCGAGCAGCGCCGTCAGCTCCGTTTTACCTTCCAGCGCCGCCACCGTCAGCTTGTCGAGATGAAGCTGCTGTTCGTTACCTTTGGCATCAAGCGTGATTTTCGCAGGCGGTACGCCCTGCCCCTTCACCGCGGTGCGGAACGACAGGGTGTAATCGGTCATTTTTCCGCTCAGTTTCAGCTTCAGATCGTCGGCCTGGAACTGCTTTTCACCGCTAAACGGCCAGTAAAGCTGCTGGCTGACAATCTCAAGATTGAGCGGTAAACCGGCCTCCGCCAGCTGGGTTTGCCCGCGCAACACCATGTCTACCGGGCCGGAGAGATTCACGCCAAACTCCAGCTTCTCACGCAGGGCGCCGCCCACTTTCAGCTTCACCTTCTCGCCCCTGAGCGGGTCGATGTTAAGCGCGCTGTTGAGCGTAATATCCACTGGCCAGTTGTCGCGCAGCAGCGCGTTGCCGGTCGCGTTAACGGACCCCTGGCTGGAATCAATATCCAGAGTGTCGAGCTTCATATTGCCGTCAATGCTGCTGACCTTGAGCAGCATGTTATAGACCGTCAGGTCGGTATCGCCGGTCAGGCGCAGCTGCTCGCCTTTAAACGACTCGATATTCAGGTTCAGCGGCAGATGGACATCGGTCATCTCCGGCAGGACCGGTTTTGAGAACAGCTCGCTTAACGTTTCCCCCAGCGGCTTCTCTTCCGGCTGCGGGTTCTGGATCTTCGGCTCAACGATCTCCTCCTGCGCCACCTTCGCCACTTTCGGCAGGGCAATCAGCAGCCCCTGCAGGGTAGTCGGCGTCAGGGTGAGGTTTTTCTCCTGCCAGCGCAGGCCAGAGCTGAAATCCATCACCGACACGGTGGTGTCGTCGATGTTGATATTGACGTTGTCCAGCGCAACGCGGCTGAGCACAATCGGGTACGGGGTGGAGAGATCCAGCGGTCCGCTCTCCTCCTCTTCAACCGGGGCTGTTTTCGCCATTTTCGTCGAATCTATCGCCACGTTGACATCTTTTAGCGACAGATCGTTGACGCACAGGCTGCTGTCACGCAAACAGCCGAGCCTGACGGCGAGGTGAAATTCGCCGGCATTGACCGCCACGCCGGGCTGGGTATAACGAATATTCTGCAGCCGCAGATCGCGCCAGCCGCCCGTCACCTGGCCGATTTCAAGCCCGGGAACCCAGCGATTCGCGGCGCTAAACAGCAGGTGCAGGCCGCTGGTGGTGCCGACCAGAAAAGCCACCGTTCCCAGCAGCAGTACGATGAATATCAGCACCCCGAGGCTTATCTTCTTCCATAAACTCATAATTCAGGCCCCAGACCGATGTAAAACTGTAAACCGTGCTCGTCTTTATCGCCGACCGGCACCGCGAAATCGAGCTTGATGGGGCCAACCGGGGATTGCCAGCGCACGCCGACACCCGCGCCGGTTTTGAAATCGCTGCGGCGGATATCACTCACCGCTTCGCCGCCATCCACAAACATTGCGCCCCACCATTTACCGCTGACGTTGTACTGGTACTCCAGCGAGCCGGTCGCCAGTTTCGAGGCCCCGATCAGCTTGCCGTCGTCATCTTTTGGCGCGATGGATTTGTATTTGTAACCGCGAATACTGCGATCGCCCCCGGCGAAGAAGCGCAGGTCCGGCGGGACTTTGTCGAAATCGCCGGTTTCAATCCAGCCGAGGTTGCCGCGCATGACAAAGCGGTGTTTGTCATACAGGGTGCGGATCCAGGTGTTTTGCGCCTGAACGACCACGAAGTCTACGTCCGATCCCCAGAGGGTATTTGAATAATCAACCGAGTAGCGTTGCGAATCCCCCCAGGTCGGCATCAGGCCGCCGCGCGAGCGGGTACGGCTAATCATCACGCCCGGGTACAGCAGCATGGTGGTATTGGTAACATTTGCCTGGGTAAAGTGATCCAGACTCCAGCGCAGGTTAATCGCGCGCTGCCAGCCGCTGGAGAGATCCCAGTATCGGGAGAGCGCAAGCGTGGTGGAGTCGGCTTCGGTATCGTTCAGATCGGTGCGCTTGAAACCGCCCTGAACCAGGTAATACTGCTCGAGAGGGTTCTTCAGCAGCGGTATTTTATAGCTGAAATCGAGCTGCTGCTCCGGCGCGGAGATGCTGGCGCTGGTGGTCAGGCTGTGGCCCCATGAGTTCATCCACGGCTTTTTCCACGTCGCTTTGACCCGCGGGCCGACATCCGTCGAATAGCCCACACCGGTTTCAATGGTGTTCTCGGTGCGCGGTGATACGACGCCATGCAGCGGCAACACTTTGGTTTTTCGTGATTTATCGAACTCTGGCGCCACCACAACAGAGTTAAACCAGCCGGTTGCCGACAGACGGCGGTTCAGCTCCGCCAGATCGCTTGACTGGTAGTAGTCGCCCTTTTTAAACGGCACCAGGTTTTGCAGATAGGCTTCACGGATTTGCGAGCCTTCAAAGGTGACATCACCAAAACGGTAGCGCTCGCCGCTGTCGTAGTCGATATCCCAGAACGCCTGATGTCTGTCGAGCGACACGCCCAGCTGGCTTTTCGTGAACTGGCTGTCGAAGTAGCCTTTGCGCAGTGAAACGCTGGTTAATGACTTTTTGAAGCGATCGTAATCACCGTGATCCAGCACGGTGCCGATTTTCGGACGGGTGCTGAGCAGGTCAAGGTAATCCCGGTCTTTACTCGCCCCGCCGCGTAATATCACATCCGTGCCGCCAATCAGCACCGGCTCTCCCGGCGAGACGCGGGCGATCAGCACCTGACGTCCTTTCGCCGGCGGTGGACGGAGATCGAAATCGATGGTCGGCTCGTAGTAGCCCAGCGCTTTCAGCCCTTCGCGGATCGCGTCATCTACGCGCGCGCGAAAGCGCCGGTCCGGCGTCACCTCGTCGCTCTGAATCGTTGACAGTTGCGCACGCACGTTTTTTTCCAGCGCGCCGGATAACCCTTCAACCTGCAAACGGACATTCGCCGCGCTGGCGACTCCGCTTGTCAGCAATAAACTGACCAAACATAACTGGCGGATCTTTGGCACGTTCTCTCCTGAATATCCTTGTTTCCACCCTGGAAGCAAATGTAGTGCCGCTCCGCGGCGTCATACGGCTTAACAGCCCAAAACCCAATTCGCGGGTTGAAAAAGGGGGTAACACCCAAAAATTTCTTATGATTAAAACTAGCCTGATTAAGCGCTTTTATTGTGTTCAATTAACTGCGCCATGACAACCTTAACCGAAACATCGCTACCCGGGAGGCCCTACCGTGAGTTTATTCGACAAAAAGCATCTTGTTACCCCATCAGATGCATTACCGGGACGGAACACCCCAATGCCTGTGGCGACCCTGCACGCCGTTAACAATCACTCGATGACCAACGTCCCGGACGGAATGGAAATCGCCCTGTTTGCGATGGGCTGTTTCTGGGGCGTCGAGCGCCTGTTCTGGCAACTGCCCGGCGTGTACAGCACCGCTGCCGGCTACACCGGCGGCTATACGCCTAACCCGACCTATCGCGAAGTCTGTTCCGGTGAAACCGGCCATGCTGAAGCGGTGCGCGTGGTGTATGACCCTGCGGTCATCAGCTACGAGCAGCTGCTGCAGGTGTTCTGGGAGAATCACGACCCGGCACAAGGTATGCGCCAGGGCAACGATCACGGCACCCAGTATCGCTCCGGCATTTACCCGCTCACGCCTGAGCAGGATAGCGCCGCCCGCGCCAGTCTGGAACGTTTCCAGGCGGCGATGCGCGCGGCGGGCGATGAACGCCCGGTGACAACGGAAATCGCTACGGCGAAACCGTTCTACTATGCCGAGGACGATCACCAGCAGTATCTGCATAAAAACCCGTACGGCTACTGCGGTATTGGCGGCATCGGGGTTTGCCTGCCACCGCAGCTGGCACAGTAATCACAGGCCGGGCGACAGGGAGGTCGTCAGGCCTGAAAAACAGCCTTTTCCCGCCAAAATGTGACCGCTGGCAGATTTACACGCCTTTACGCTATACTAGCCGCTGAAATAATCGGCTCAACGCTACGAGCTGACGTTCAACGTGTTTTCACACAAATGGTATCAACTTCCCTTCCGAGGATCTGGCGTTAGGCCGGATAAACTATGTTAAACAGTATTTTAGTAATACTTTGTCTTATTGCCGTGAGTGCATTTTTCTCGATATCTGAGATCTCGCTGGCCGCATCCCGAAAGATCAAACTTAAATTGCTTGCCGACGAAGGCAATATTAACGCCGCGCGGATCCTGAAAATGCAGGAGAACCCCGGCACCTTCTTTACCGTGGTACAGATTGGCCTGAAC
Organism: Pseudomonadota bacterium; assembly: GCA_023425455.1. Taxonomy (GTDB): domain Bacteria; phylum Pseudomonadota; class Gammaproteobacteria; order Enterobacterales; family Enterobacteriaceae; genus Enterobacter. Next base: position 4,684 of record JAFACP010000110.1, read on the forward strand.
GCGGTCGCGATCCTCGGCGGTATTGTCGGCGATGCGGCGTTTTCGCCGGCGTTTAGCAGCCTCTTTATTCATTACATGTCCGCCGAGCTTGCCGAACAGCTGAGCTTTATTCTCTCCTTTACCCTGGTCACCGGCCTGTTCATTCTGTTTGCCGACCTGACCCCGAAACGCATCGGTATGATTGCGCCAGAAGCCGTGGCTTTGCGTATCATCAACCCGATGCGCTTCTGCCTGTTCGTGTTCCGCCCGCTAGTCTGGTTCTTTAACGGCCTGGCCAACATGATTTTCCGCATCTTCAAGCTGCCGATGGTGCGTAAAGATGACATCACTTCCGACGATATTTACGCCGTCGTGGAGGCCGGGGCGCTCGCCGGCGTGCTGCGTAAGCAAGAACATGAGCTGATTGAGAACGTCTTTGAGCTGGAATCCCGTACCGTACCCTCCTCGATGACCGGACGTGAAAGCGTGATCTGGTTTGACCTGCATGAAGATGAGCAGAGCCTGAAGAACAAAGTGGCGGAGCATCCGCACTCCAAATTCCTGGTCTGTAATGAAGATATCGACCACATCATTGGCTACGTAGATTCAAAAGATCTGCTGAACCGCGTGCTGGCAAACCAGAGTCTGGCGCTCAACAGCGGCGTACAGATCCGCAATACGTTGATTGTGCCCGACACACTGACGCTCTCCGAAGCGCTGGAAAGTTTCAAAACCGCCGGGGAAGACTTCGCGGTTATCATGAACGAATACGCGCTGGTGGTGGGGATTATCACCCTCAACGATGTGATGACCACGCTGATGGGCGACCTGGTTGGTCAGGGGCTGGAAGAGCAGATTGTTCAGCGTGACGATAATTCCTGGCTGATTGATGGCGGCACACCGATTGAAGACGTGATGCGCGTGCTGGATATCGATGAGTTCCCACAGTCCGGTAACTACGAGACGATTGGCGGCTTTATGATGTTTATGCTGCGTAAAATCCCGAAACGTACCGACTCGGTGAAGTTCTCCGGCTACAAGTTTGAGGTGGTGGATATTGATAACTACCGCATCGACCAGCTGCTGGTGACGCGGATCGATAATAAACCAACCGTGCTGGTGCCAAAGCTGCCGGACGCAGATGAGAAGGCGTCGGCATAAGGCTCGGCATCCCCCTCAAACATCAACGGCTCCCATCGGGAGCCGTTTTTATAAACTACTGCATAGCACGCTGGTTAAGCCATCTCAGTTTGCAGACGCATAACCTGACGGTTGACTTCGGACATAACAGATAAGTGCTGTTTGTCCTTCACCTTCGGGATAAGGATCTTCCCCTTATCAAACTCAAAAGCGCCAACATCCTTGATATACAACCGTCCACGGAACAGGATCTTCACGTACTTCGCCACCTGAAGCGGGTTGTAGCGTTGGAAAATTTTCATTCTTGTATCTCCTGCGAATCATACGCTCTTGCGGTGCCACAATCGGCCCGACTGTCCTGAGCGCAAATTTTAGTGCCCATTGACTATAGACCAGAAAACTGTTGATACCCAGTATGCATAAGTTTATTTACCTTTTGATTACAGTTATTCAGAATTTTCTTTGCACACCATTACTGGGGGCAGTATAAGCCGTCGTTTTTTCATGGATATGTGCGTTCCCCCGCAAACTGGCATCAGGATTGCGGAAATCCCGGCGATCGCACTTATGCTTAAAAGCGCATGACCAAGTGGTCGGATCACCTGCAAAAAAATAAGGAAACACCATGACCCTACGTAATATCCTGGCAGCAGCCTGTCTGCTGCTACCCCTGTGGGCTTGCGCGCACAATGTAGAAAATGGACAACGCGTACCGCCAGTCGGTATTGCGGACCGGGGAGAATTGATTCTCGACAACGGTAAGTTTAGCTATAAAGCGTGGAATAGCGCGCAGCTCGCGGGCAAAGTGCGAGTTGTACAACATATTGCGGGCCGTACCTCGGCAAAAGAGAAAAACGCCAGCCTGGTGGAAGCAATCAAGGCCGCAAAATTTCCTCACGATCGCTACCAGACCACCACGATTGTGAACACCGATGACGCGATCCCGGGCTCGGGAATGTTTGTACGCTCAAGCCTTGAGAGCAATAAAAAGCTCTACCCGTGGTCGCAGTTTATCGTCGACAGCGATGGCGTAACGCGCAAGGCATGGCAGCTGGAGGAAGAGAGTTCGGCGATTATCGTGCTGGATAAAGAGGGCCGCGTGCAGTGGGCTAAAGATGGCGCGCTGAGCCGGGAAGAGGTGCAGCAGGTGATTGCCCTGCTGCATAAGCTACTGTCTCAGTAGAGAGAGACGCGAAAACCGGGGTTTAAAAACGATTCGCGCGGGGTATAGTCAAGCGGCTTGCCCTGCCAGTCGTGGACGTGTGCGCCGGCGGCGGCGGCAACCGCATGACCCGCCGCCGTATCCCAGACGTTGGTCGGCCCAAAGCGCGGGTAAAGCTGCGCCTGACCTTCCGCCACCAGACAGAACTTCAGCGAAGAGCCTATCGACGTCGTCTGGTGTTCCCCCAGCTGTTGCAGGTACTCCTCCAGCTCGCTGTCGCTGTGCGAGCGGCTGATCACCACCAGCGGCGGACGCGCGTCGCGCACCTGGATCGGCTTACGTACGCCGCACTCTTCCTTCCACGCTTTGCCTTCCGCCGCGCTGTACATCACCTTCAGCACCGGCGCATAGACCACGCCCAGCACCGCTTTGCCTTTTTCAATCAGGGCGATATTTACGGTGAACTCGCCGTTACGCTTGATGAACTCTTTCGTGCCATCCAGCGGGTCCACCAGCCAGTAACGTTGCCAGTGCTGGCGCTCGTCCCAGCCCTGCGGCGCCTCTTCCGAGAGGACCGGAATATCCGGCGTTAGCGCCTGCAGCCCCTGCAAAATGACCCCGTGCGCGGCGATATCTGCCGCGGTGACGGGGGAATCATCAGCTTTGCTGACAACGTCCATCGGTTTTGCACCATCATACACTTGCATAATGGCCTCACCCGCTTCCCGTGCGAGCTGACAAATTTTATCTAACATTCTCCACCTCTTCGTTAACGCAGTGGCTATAACTATTTGTTTTATTTATATCGTAATCGCTATCTGTGAAGCAATTCTGGTTTCAGGACACTTTTTTCTGGCAGGATTCACAATTCTGTCAGCAACGAAATATACATACATATTCTTTTGCGGCCTGGATCAAAAAAAGGACTCCTCTGATGATTAAGTTTAGCGCAACGCTTCTGGCGACGCTGATCGCGGCAAGCGTTCAGGCGGCCACGGTCGATCTTCGTATTCTCGAAACGACTGACCTGCACAGCAACATGATGGATTTCGATTACTACAAAGATACGCCGGTGGAAAAATTCGGCCTGGTACGCACCGCCACCCTGATTAATGCCGCTCGCGGTGAGGTGAAAAACAGCGTTCTGGTTGATAACGGCGATCTGATCCAGGGCAGCCCGCTTGGCGATTATATGGCGGCAAAAGGGCTGAAAGCCGGAGAGATCCATCCGGTTTATAAGGCGATGAACACCCTCGACTATACCGTTGGCAACCTCGGCAACCACGAGTTTAACTACGGGCTGCGCTACCTGCATGATGCGCTGGCTGGCGCGACGTTTCCCTACGTTAACGCCAACATTATCGATGTTAAGACCAAAAAACCGTTATTTACCCCCTATTTGATCAAAGAGACCGGAGTTGTCGATCGGGACGGCAACAGGCAGACACTGAAAATCGGTTACATCGGCTTTGTGCCGCCGCAGATCATGACCTGGGATAAGGCCAACCTCAGCGGAAAAGTGACCGTCAACGATATCACCGACACCGCGCGCCGCTATGTGCCTGAAATGCGTGAGAAAGGCGCGGATCTGATCGTGGTGGTTGCCCATTCAGGTCTCTCTGCCGACCCTTATCAGGCGATGGCGGAAAACTCCGTCTACTACCTGAGCCAGGTGCCTGGCGTCGACGCGATCCTGTTCGGCCACGCGCACGCGGTGTTCCCGGGGAAAGATTTCGCCGCGATCAAAGGCGCGGATATTGAAAAGGGGACCTTAAACGGCGTGCCGTCAGTGATGCCGGGCTTGTGGGGCGATCACCTGGGGGTGGTTGACCTGCAGCTGAATAACGACGACGGCAGCTGGAAGGTCACGCAATCCCGCGCGCAGGCACGTCCGATTTACGATGCGGTGGGCAAAAAATCGCTGGCCGCAGAAGATAAAAAGCTGGTCGAGGTGCTGAAGCATGACCACGACGCCACCCGCGAGTTTGTCAGCAAACCGATTGGTCAATCAGCGGACAATATGTACAGCTACCTGGCGCTTATCCAGGACGATCCGACCGTGCAGGTGGTCAACATGGCGCAGAAAGCCTATGTCGAGCACTTT